>JBQTHT010000125.1:0-6856 GCA_052389595.1 Nitrospiraceae bacterium | reverse complement strand
CGTCGCTCTGCAGCACCAGCTCGACGTCGTACTGGCCCGGAGTCGGCAGAGGCGGGTCGAGACGCGGGAACACGCGCAGGCCCGGCACCTGCGACACCGCGCCGTACACCTCACCGAACATCTCCTCGGTCGAGCGCCCTCGCTCGCGCCAGTCCTTTGCGACCAGACCCCCGAACCCACCCCACGTCGAGGTCAGCGCCCACGTAAATTCAGTTTCCGGCAGCGCAGTGATGGCGCTGACCACTCTTAGATGCTCTTGATTCGTTGCAGTCAGTGTCGAGTCTGGCGCCGCCTCGAAGAAGAGACTGATGTGGTTTTGGTCCTCAACGGGCGCGAGCTCTTGCCGCGAAAACATATACAGGGGACCGGCCGCGACCATGATGAGCAGCGCAGCCGTCACGATCGTCCAGGGCATCTGCAGTGCACCGTCGAGCAGCCAGCCGTATGCGCGGCGCACCGCCTCGAAGCCGCGGTTGACGAGCGCGGTCAGTCGGCCTTCCCTGCCATGCTCATGTACGAACCGCGAGCTCATCACAGGAGACAGCGTGACCGCGACCACACCCGACACGACGACTGCAGCGGCGAGCGTAATCGCGAACTCGAGGAACAGCGATCCCGTCAGGCCCCCCTGGAAAGCAATCGGCGTGTACACCGTCGCGAGCGTGATCGTCATCGCGATGATCGGGCCTCGCAGCTCGCGCGCGCCGATCAGCGCCGCTTCGATCCGCGACTTGCCTAGGCGTATGTGCCGCTCGACGTTTTCGACCACCACGATCGCGTCGTCCACAACCAAGCCGACGGAGAGCACGATCGCGAGGATCGTCAAGAGATTGAGACTGAAGCCCGACGCGAACATCACGATCCCTGCGCCGACCAGCGAGACCGGCATCGCGACCAGCGGCACCAGCGCGGTTCGCACAGAGCCCATGAACAGGAACACGACGAGCGCCACGATCAGAATCGTTTCGCCGAGCGTCTTGGTGATCTCCTTCAGCGCGTTCCTCATGAACATCGTCCCGTCCCACACGAGGCGCATGTCGATGTCCTTCGGCAGCGTCGGTCGGATGCGCTCCATCTCGTCGTGCAGCCGCTGCGCAACCTCGATTTCGTTCGCGCCCGGCACCGGCCATACCCCGAGGTAGACGCCCTCCGTCTCGTTGTACTTCGCGATCAGGTCCGCCTCTTCGGCGCCCAGCTCGACCCGCGCCACGTCCCTTAGGCGCACGATGGCGCCTCCGCGATCGGCGACAATCAGGTTCTCGAACTCCACGGCAGAGCGGAGGTCGGTGTTCGCGAGCAGGTTGACCTGCACGAGGTTGCCCTTCGTCCGGCCGACGGCGGCCAGGTAGTTGTTGCGCCGCAGGGCCGCCTGCACATCGCCGGGCGAAAGGTTGAGCGCGGCGAGGCGATCGAGGTCGATCCAGACGCGCATGGCGATCTGACGGCCGCCCTCGATGGTCACGCGTTGGACGCCGGCCAGCGTCGACAGTTGCGGCTGCAGCGTGCGCAGCAGCCAATCGGTGAGGGCCGGCACGCTCCGCTCTGCGGACGTGAAGCTGAGGTAGAACGACGCGTACGGCCGGTCGGCACGTTGCACCTCGATCACTGGGGGCTCGGCTTCCGCCGGCAACTCCGACCTCACTTGTTGAAGCCGCGCCGTGACCTCGGCCAGCGCCGCCGTGCTGCTGTGATTCAGTTTCAGGTGCACCGTGACGGTGCTGACACCGGCTCGGCTGGTCGACTCGACGTAGTCGACGCCGCCGATCGCGGACACGACCCGCTCGATCGGCGTCGTCAGAAAGCCGCGAACCGTCTCGGCGCCGGCGCCGTAGTAGACCGTCGTGATCACCACCGACGAACTCTCGATTTTTGGATATTGCTGCACCGGCAGGGCCGTCAGCGCTCGCCAACCCACGAGCACGATCACGAGGTTGACGACTACCGCCAGCACCGGGTGCTTGATAAACACGTCCGTGAATGAGCGCATGTGGATTTCCTTTTTCGTGTCGTTCCGGTTCCCTCAGCGTTCGCCGATCATCACCTGACCCCGTCTGGACCCATTCTCCGAGTCGCCGGCGATCGCAACGAGCGCCGCGTCTCGCAGTTTGAAGGACCCCGAAGCGGCCACCCGCTCGCCGCCGGACAGCCCGGCGTGGATCACAACCTCGTCGCCGAACATCGTACCGCTCTCGACCTGCCGCACGTGCGCCCGGGTCTTGCCGTCCTTGTCCAGATCGATCACGAACACCTGGTCGCCGCCCGGACCCTTACGCAGCGCGCTCACCGGGACGGCGACAGCCTTGCGCGGTGGCCCGACCGGAACCTGGACGCGCACCGAGGCGCCCGGTACCGGCGCGTTGGCAGCGCGCTCGATCCTCGCGCGCACCATGGCGTTGCGGGTCGTGGGGTCGATGCGGGCGTCGAGCGCGACGATCTTGGCTGCGATCGGGGATGATTCGCCGGCGGCGAACACGTCGACGCTCTCGCCCTCCCGCAGGCCCGCGGCGACCTGCTGCGCAACCATAAAGTCCACGTGCGCCGCGTCGTCGACGCCTTGCAGCGTCGTGAGTTGGGTGCCCTCGTTCAGGTACTGGCCGGGGTGCAGGTCTGCGATGCCCACCCGCGCGCGAAACGGCGCGCGGATCGTCTTGCGGGCAATGATCGCTTTGGTGCGCGCGATCTGAGCCAGCGCGACATCGCGGTCCGCGCGCGCACGATCCACCTCTTCCTGGGCCGTGGCAAGGTCCCGACTCAAGTACTGCCTGCGGTCGAGCACCGTCCTCGTGAGGACGGCCTGCGCCTCCTGCGCCTTCAGCTCGGCCTCCTCGACGGATACGTCGAGCGCGACGAGCACCGTGCCCGCGTCGACGACTTGCCCGGGCATGAGCCTGACCTGACGGACGGTACCGGGGAGCTCGTTGCGCAGGGTGATCGAACGCAGCGCCAGAACCGTCCCGATCGACGTGGTGGTCTGGCGGTGCTCGACTTCCTTCGCGACAGCGACAGTCACCGACTCCACCGGCTCCGGCTGGTTCGCGGAGGCCGCGTGGGTTTCCTGTATGGACGCGTACTTCCACGCAGCCAGGCCGACACCGGCCGCGACAACCATGACGAGCAGTAGAGAGGATCCAATCCAACCATGACGATTCATAAGCGACGCCCTCCCGAGCGCTTGCCGACAAGGACCGCGTGGATACCCGGAGTGTTTGGATAGCCGACCTCCTGCGGGGAGACCTGAGCGGCCTCGGTAATGATGAAACCCGCCGAGGCGCGCTGCGCGTGGTAAAGCACGTTCACTGGGTGCGGAACATTGCCGACTCCGGCACGGTTGCGTGTCATACGTTTGCCTCCACGTTCTTGTTTGTTAACGCGTCATCGCCACCCATGCGTTTCACCCTGGCTACTGAAACAAAGGGACGGGCTTCCTCAGAAAAACTTCGAAATGCCGATCAGCACCACGCCGGCATCAATCCCATGGTTCGGCTCGGCTGTGCCGGCGTTGGAGATGTGCTGAAAGCGATAACTTAGATTGATGGAGGTCGTTGGCGCGACAAAGTAGGAGAGCCCAGCTCCCGCCTGCAGATTGAAATTAAACTGTGAGCCCTTCTCCGGGATGCGATCTCCCAGATCCGTCCAGACGACCCCAGCTCCCGCTTCGACATAGGGACGCAACCGCTCCGAGGCGAGAAACGTGTACTTCACCGTGGGGGTGAACGCCGCGAGATAGGTGGCCAGCGGTTCCACGTATTGGATGAAGAGCGCTTCGCCGCCCAAGGTCACTTGTCCTCGGTACCAGGACGTGCCGATGGGGTCAGTGGCGACAAGGCCCCCTCCGAGGATGACCGGAACGCCCTTGAGTTTGGTGACGTTGGAATCGGTGCGTTGATAGGTGTACGTGTAGCCGGTTGCCACGCTCAACTCCCAAGTACCCTTTGGCAGACCTGTCAACGTAGGCGGCGCCACGACAGACTCCTGAGCGAGACTCTCGGCTGCGAGACAAGGCACCGTCTCGGCCAAGGCGAAGGCAAGGCTCGTGACGATGAGTATTAAGATGAGTATTAAACGGTAAAGACGTTGTAGCTCCATACGAGACCCCGACGACTCCGGCTCAGGGCTCCTTGAACCGTTCTCACTCGGTGTGTTCCTTCACTTCTGACCTGGACTGAATGCACTTCTAAACTGCAGTCGGCGATTCTGCAGGATGACCGGATCGATCAGCTCGCCGCATTGCACGCAGCGCTGACCGGTGTTGTCCGGATCTCCGGACCACTCGGTCACCATGAACCCGCTGCAGCGCGGACACCGGTCTATGCTGTTGATTCGTTCCCAACTCCGGGTCACTGCCTCTATGAAATTTTCTCTTGGAACGGCACCTACCGAAGTCATCGATATCTCCTTCCTCTTTGGTCCACTGATTTCCATATGCCATTCATGGTGAGGTTCAGGGGCAACTCGCATTCCAGCAGAGTTCCCGCGTGACTTAGCCATCGATGTCGCTGAAACTAGAGGAGATTGAGTGATCTCGTTCGGGGATCTCAGTTGCGAACAAAACGAAGTGCCGAGGACGATCTGCCGAAGTGACGGCACGGTGCCGAAAGATCGGCGCTGGCCAGACTACTGGGCGCGTGATTCGTGAAGCGCATCTCGTGAAGTGCTTGCGAAATGCGAGTGACGAGATATGAACGAGATGGGTGGATAATCGAGGCTAAGATGGACGAGAGATATCGAGCTTCTGCATTTTAGACTGGAGAGTGGTCCGTTTCATGCCCAGCTTGGCGGCGGCGCCAGAGGGACCACCGATGATCCACTTGGCCGCCTGAAGCGCTCGCATAATATGGTCGCGCTCTGCGGCTTCCAGGCTGGTGATGGGCTGAGTGTCCTCGCTCGTGACCGCTTTTAACTCTGCGAGCGGCACGTATAACTCGGCGCCTTGCGAGAGAATGACGGCCCGCTCGATCAGATTTTCCAATTCGCGGATGTTGCCCGGCCAATGATACCGCGAGAGAGTCGTCATACCCTCAGTTGGGATCGAGTCGATCCGCTTGTTCATGCGCCGGGCAAACTTCTGTGCGAAGTATTGGACGAGCAGCGGAATGTCCTCTCGGCGGTCACGAAGCGCCGGTACCGTTAATGGAAACACATTGAGCCGGTAATAGAGATCGCTTCGGAATTCTTTACCGGCAATCATCTGGGCTAGGTCGCGGTTCGTTGCCGCCACGAGACGAACATTGATCTTGATCGTCCGCGTGCTCCCCAATCGCTCGAACTCCTGCTCCTGTAAGACTCGGAGCAGTTTCGACTGCAGCTCGAGCGGAATATCACCAACCTCGTCGAGGAAGAGTGTGCCCTTGTCCGCCAGTTCAAAGCGGCCGACTTTTTGCGCAATGGCTCCGGTGAACGCGCCCCTCTCGTGGCCGAACAGTTCACTTTCCAGGAGGCCCGTCGGGATGGCCGCACAGTTCATTTTGACAAACGTTCTCTCCCGCCGGCCGCTGCGATCATGAATGGCACGGGCAATGAGTTCCTTCCCGGTGCCGGTTTCGCCCAGGACGAGCACTGTGGAATCCGTCGGCGCGACAACCTCGACTTGTTTGAGCACGCGCTTCAGCGCGGAGCTATCTCCCACGATTTCCTCGAAGTTGTACTCGGTCCTGATCTCGTCTTCGAGATAGAGTTTCTCTTTCGCGAGCTTATCCTTGAACTCCTGAACCTCCTGGTGGGCCAAGGCATTCTCGACGGCGATCGCGATTTGTTTTGCGACCTCGCTGAGTAACTCGATATCCTCCGGGCTAAACGGATCCTCGCGGCGTCTCCCGACATTGAGCGCCCCCCGTGCGCGGTCGTGGGACAGGAGCGGGACAGAGCAGAAAACTTTCACCCCTTCAGCAAGCAAGTGTTGCGCGACCGGCGATTCCGAACACAAGTTTTTCAAGTCCTGTTCGCTAAATATCGCCGGCTTCCTGGTGGTGATAGCGATGCCGGCGGGCGTCCTACAGTCCGACTCAACGAGTCCTTCTTCGATGAAGGACTCGTTCTTCGCAAAACTCAGCACGTGGACACGGTACCGGCGAGTCTCCTGGTCATAGAGCACCAAGCTTGAACCATCATGCTGGATGACTTTTCGTAAGCAGGCGCTGACGGCGGTGAAAAGATCCTCCAGGCCCAAATGAGAGACCACTGCGTTGTTGACTTCAAGCAGAAGTCGCACGCGGTCCCGTTCGTATTTCAGTTGCTGCTGGGCAGATTGGGCGCTCTCGGCATGCAACGCGTTGTCCACGGCGACCGCCACCTGCTTCGCCACTTGCTGCATGAAGTTGAGCTCTGCTTCTTGATAGGTTCTCCGCTGCAAGCTCCCAAATCCCATGGCGCCTAGACGACGCTGCGCCGTGGTGAGAGGAACCACACAGAAGGATTGGACGCCGTTCTCACGCAGCATTGGCGCCAACTTCGGGAAGCGGTGTTCTTGCATGATGTCGTTCACGGTCAAAGGCTGTTGAGTTTTCCACACTAATCCCCCGGGAGATTCATCAACGGGCGTTTCCAGGCCTGGGCTGATCGTGCTGGGTTGGGAGGTCACCAAGAGCCACAGGCGCATGACATCGCGCGCGGACTCATGCAAGACCACGTTGATATAATCGAACGGGACGATGTGAGGGAGTCGTTGGGCGAGATCGCGAAGTAGCTGGTCCAGGTCGCGGTTTGACGAAATGGATTCGGACACCTCCAGGAGGAGTCGTAACCGATCTCGATCATGAGTGAGGTCTTGATGATGGAGAACATTGTCCACAGCAACGGCGACTTGCTTGGCGACCTGTTGGAGGAATTCCACATCCGTCTCACTATAGGCCCCCTTCTG
>JBQTHT010000124.1:0-3420 GCA_052389595.1 Nitrospiraceae bacterium | reverse complement strand
ACGATTCACCAGCGAGAGGAATCGGCGGACACCACGATCGTGAGAATCGGTTTCGACGTGCAGGCTGAAATCAGGCCGGTTCTCCATGAACCACTGCATCCGATGCTTGAACCGCGGAAGGCTATCGACGACGTCCGCATCGAGCGTTTCGACCGCAAAAAGCGGAATCAGCCCTACCATGGAGCGGACTTTCAGCGGAAACGTCCGACTATCGGGGAGATGCAGCACGTCGTAGAAGAATCCGTCCTCTTTGTTCCAAAGCTCGATCTTTTCGCCGCCGATGTTGTTCATGGCTCGACAAATATAGACAAAATGCTCGAAGAACTTGCTGGCCACGTCCTCGTAGGCGCGATTCTCTCTGGCCAGCTCCAATGAGATGGTCAGCATGTTCAGGCAGTACATGCCCATCCAGCTTGTCGCATCCGACTGTTCGATATGGCCCCCGGTCGGCAGAGGGGCGCTCCGGTCGAATACCCCGATATTGTCCAGTCCCAGAAATCCCCCTTGGAAGATATTCTTCCCTTCTGCATCCTTGCGATTGATCCACCAGGTGAAGTTCAACAATAATTTGTGGAAAACCCGCTCGAGGAAGACGCGGTCGCCGACACCTTGTCGTTTCTTTTCGATTTTATAGACGCGCCAGGCGGCCCAGGCATGGACCGGCGGATTCACATCACCGAGCGCCCACTCGTAAGCGGGGATCTGCCCGTTCGGATGCATGTACCACTCACGCAACATCAGCACGAGTTGCTCTTTCGCAAAGGAAGAATCGACCAATGCAAGCGGGATGCAGTGGAACGCCAAGTCCCAGGCCGCATACCAAGGATACTCCCACTTATCCGGCATCGAGATCACATCGGCGTTGTACAGATGAACCCAGTCTGAGTTACGACCTTTCAGCCGCTCTCCAGGCGGCTCAGGCCCGGCCGGATCGCCTTTGAGCCAACGATTCACCTCGTAATGGTAGAACTGTTTGCTCCACAACAGACCGGCAAAGGCCTGCCGCTGCACCTTCCGCGCATCTTCGGATAGATCGGCCGGAGCGAGACTGTCATAGAACTCGTTCGCTTCCTGCAGGCGCGTTTGAAGGATGGAGTCGAATCCATTGGTGCTGAGCGACGCGTGGTCTTCCAGATTGGTAAAGCGCAACCGGAGCGTGGTCGTCGCTCCAGGATTCATGTTCAGCACATAATGCGCGGCGGCTTTTGACCCGATCTGGTCCGGATTGACCGTCTCCTTGTCCCCGTGGACGACATAGTCATTGATGCTGTCTTTCACGTATCGGGCGCCCTGAGGGTCCCGATAGAGCCGCCGGGTATTCGTTTCGTTTTCAGTGAATAGAAGGGACGGGTTTCCTTCGCACAGCAATCTCCGCGAGCCATAATAATCATGGTTGAACTCAATTACGCTCGTGTTCTTCACCGATTCTCCCTTTCGCATCCGTGGCCGCCGTTCATCGAGTCCCCAGGACCAGGTGTTTCGAAACCAAAGAGTGGGAAGCAGAGTCAGCTCGGCTGGTTCGGGGCCACGGTTGATCACCTGAATTTGAATGAGTAGATCCTCCGGTGAGCCCTTGGCATATTCCACGAACACATCAAAATATCGGTCCTGATCGAAAACCCCTGTGTTGATCAGCTCAAATTCCGAGGCTTGGCGTCCACGTGCGCGATTTTCTTCCACTAAACGTGCATAAGGAAACTCCACCTGAGGGTACTTGTAGAGGTACCGCATGTAGGAATGCGTGGGGGTTGAGTCGAGATAGAAGTAATACTCCTTCACATCCTCGCCGTGATTGCCCTCATTGCCGGTGAGCCCGAAGAGTCGCTCCTTCAGAATGGGGTCCCGGCCGTTCCACAGCGCAAGAGCAAAACAGATGTATTGATGGCGATCGGAGATTCCGGCTAACCCGTCCTCATTCCAACGGTAGGCTTTGGAGCGAGCATGATCGTGCGGCAAGAACTCCCAGGCCATTCCATGCGCACTATAGTCTTCTCTGACGGTTCCCCAGGCCCTTTCACTGAGATAGGGCCCCCACCGCTTCCAATGTTTCCGGCGACGCGCGTCCTCCTCCAACCGCACTTGCTCAGCCATCACGGTTGGTGGTGCTTCGATTTTAGATTGATGGGGTCGTGCCATCGCAGCTCCTCAATCACCAATTTGTTGGGTTGGAGAACGTGGCTTGCCTCTGAAGAATGCGCTCTCTTTACATCAGACGCAAGCGAGCTACACGATATCCGTCCTGCAATCCCGCAAAAGGACATTGTCACTAACGGATCATGCGGGAACGCGGCTCATCTGTTTGATTGGTCGTAGGAATAGAAGGAGCCTTACACGTCACGGAGAAGAGATAAAGTGGAGGCTGCAACGTGAGAAAAGTCAGGGGAGAAGCTGTTTTAGGAAGCGACCGAACGAAGGAGACCGTTTAAGACCAGATAACGCTTTCTTGATTGAGCAGATAGTCGATGACTTCGATGCTGTCACGAAGCTGGGTCTGGGCCCTTTCCGACATGGGGAGGATGGCGCCCACGAGTTTGCCTGACTCTAATTGATCCAATGCAGGGATTCCGTCTGTACCAAACCGTTCAAGTTCCTGTCGATAGCTCGCCACGATTGCCTCCGTCTCAACCTTTATCGGTTCAGTGCAGCAAATCTTAAGCCGGCAACGATTCCTCCAAACACCATCAACATACAAATAGCATACCACACGGATCACCCCATGCAGTCAAGACCAGCATAAGATGAAGATTAATTGAGCTTTTTTTGTTCTGAATGGAGTGGAAAATCGGTCGTTGGAGGAAGGGCGCCGAGGAACAAAAAATCCCCGATTCCTTGAAGAGGCGTGTCGGGACGCAGCCGGAAGTCACCGTGGCTCGCATCCACGAATCCTGGATCGATAGTCAGATCGGATTCAGCTCTTAATTCAGGGGCCGACTTATTAGGATTGCCGACCCGGAAGTAGTCGCCTTCGCTATTGTGGAGCGCATTGTACGAAAGCTTGGCCCGGCTCGACGGAGCTATGAGAAACCCCACTTTGTTTAGACCGATAATGTTGCCGGTCACTTCGCTCTGAGACGTTCCCAGAAAGGCAATGCCGCCGCCGTTGTTTACTATTGTGTTGCTGACCACAATCGCTTGGGCTCGATCGGTCACGACGACGCCTTCAAACAAACTGCGGGTAATTACATTTCGTTCCAGATGAACCTTTGACGTCCCGGCCACCGTCACCCCATGGTCATTATCATGAATGAAATTGCCGATCAGGACAGCTTGAGAGTCGGCAAACTGTACTCCGGTTGTTTCGCTTCCTCCGATGGCGCAGTTCTCGATTAGGACATCTTGTACCTGCTGGCCGAAGACCATCCCCTTGATCCGCACCTCACGTAAGACCACGGTGCGTCCATTGAACATACCCATGGCATG
>JBQTHT010000123.1:0-8173 GCA_052389595.1 Nitrospiraceae bacterium | reverse complement strand
GGTGTGTTGTGCCGTCAGGGATTGCGGAGTCGGCATTCCGATTCCACAACGAGAGCGTATCTTCGAGCCCTTTGTGCGGCTCCGGGTGGATCGGACCGGAAGTGGAATTGGATTGACGATCGTGAAGCGAATCGTCGACCTGTACGGAGGAACAGTCTGGGTGGAATCGGATAGCGATGCCGGTTGTACAGTGAAATTTACGCTTCCAATGCTAAGTGATTTCGGCAGCGAGACGTTCCCTCCAGACGTCACAGAGAAATATGGCGCCTCTTCATATTTTATCGAATTGGGTGTCCCATTATCGAGAGAAGAAAGGAGTCGTATGACCACCGGCATGACGGACATGCAGTTGGCCTCCCGTATGGGGGGCTTAAGTTGAACCAAGTCAGCCTCGCACTTGACGGCGTCCTGACCAATGTAGCCGAGCTGGCGGGAGCTGTGCATGAAGGCGGCAGCCGGACGATCCGCGTGACCGGTACCGCGGTCATCATAGTAAGCGTCCTGCTTATTCTATTGGTCTTATTCATCGAGCGATTTCCGGCCCGGTCGGCCGTTGGACAGGACACGACCTTTCCTCAACAGATTCGCGGCGAAACCTCCTCCTTTCTCACCCCGACTAGAGATAAAAGCACGATCGAAAACATGTCAGAACGACAAGTCTGACTGCCGTCTGGTATCGTGCAGCAGAGGGCGACAATCTTCGAACCGAGCGACCGGAAGAGTTATCTGGAGAGATTTGTCCGACGTGAACATAGGGGGAGTTGACATAGAATTGGGACTTGAGTAATGTTCTCGTTCCCAGACGACGAACTGACGCGAGACATGGGTTTATTACATCACGTTTGATGAGTTTTTCTGAACTCACTTCCATTAATCTCTCTCATGATTTCAAGGAGGCGGTAAATGTATTACCCCAAGGGACAGCACCATTTATCAACTCGCGCGCTCGGCATGATCGCCGGCGGGGCCTTGCTATGGCTCCCGCTTGCTGCAGCGGCTGAGACGCCTTCCTCTCACGAGGGGCATGCTGCAGTCCATCAGGCATCGATGACGCATCAGACGCCGGAGTGGGCTGAGAGGCTCAAGGGGCAAACCATCGTCGAGGATACGATGGCCGGAATGCCTGACCGGGCGGCCAAGGTCGAGCAGCAGCATCAGCGTGTGATGGAGCGTATGGCGCAGGATCCTCAAGCGCACCAGGTCAACAGCGGCATGTACAACAACATGTCGATGATGCATCAGTATGGCGCCGGCGGTCAGGACATGCTGTTGATGTCCGACCCCCGAGTGGAACCGGTGTCAATGACCACCGGCGGGAAGTGTCCCGCCACTGCTTCGGTGAAGTCGTATGACGTGTCGGCGATCAATGTCGAAATCACCTTGAACCAGTGGTTGGATTTCTATCCCGGCTATATGTATGCCCTGACGGAAGATGTCGACAAGATTCGCGTCGAGGAGGAGAAAAATAAGGCGGCGCGCGAAAAAGAAGGGTTTGACCCGGGAGCCGTGCTTCCCGGCGTGCAGGCCCAGTGGATTCAACCGCTCGTCATCCGCGGCAATCAAGGCGATTGCGTCAAGATCAAGCTGCAGAACAAGTTGGAGGGTGGAGAAGATGTGAGTCTGCACATTCACGGTTCCAGCATGATCATAAGCGCGAGCGGACAACCTGCCACGACGACGAATCCGGATACAATCGTAGCCAAGGATAAGAGCGTGGATATGGAGTGGTATATCCACCCAGGCACGCAGGAAGGCGGACGACAGTTCCACACCTACAGCAACGATCGCGAATTGACCGTGATGGGTCTCTTCGGAGTGTTTGTGGTGGAACCGAAGGGGTCCGAATACCTGGAGCCTTTGGGAACCGGCGACCCCACTCCGGCGCGAAGCGGCTGGCAGACGATCATCAAGAATGGGACGGGACCGGACTTCCGTGAGTTCGTGTTGATCTATCACGAAGTCGGCGATGAGGCGTTCCGGCCGGTCAATAAGAAAGGCGACTTCCTCCCGCAGCGTGATCCTCTGACCGATGCCTATCGTCCCGGCGGCCGTGCGATCAACTATCGTAGTGAGCCGTTCGGCATCAATAACATGCACGTGCAGCACGAATATTTCGGATTCGAAGACGAATCGATGGGATATAGTTCTTACACGTTTGGTGATGCGTCTCCGACGATTCCTCGTTCCTATATGGGCGATCCGGCCAAGTTCCGGCTCGTGCATGGCGGTTCGGAAGTGTTCCATTCGCACCATCCGCATGGCGGCACGATTCGGTGGCCTCGCAGCCCGCGGGCGATCGACGATATGAATCTGTGGGCGACTGCGACCAACGGTCCGGTGAAGTACCCGGTCATTCGCGCCAAGACGGACCGTGTTGACGTCGAAGTGATCGGTCCTTCAGAGGCGCTCGATCTGGAGACGGAATGTGGCTCCGGCCTGTGCCAGCAGTTGGCCGGTGACTTCCTGTTTCACTGCCACGTGGCGCACCACTATGTTGCGGGCATGTGGGGCTACTGGCGCGTGTACAACACGATGCAGGTCGGCGAGTTTCGCAATGACGTCATGCCGGACCTGCGCGAGTTGCCCGATCGGAAGGGCCGCATCAAGATGCCGATCACGTCCGACAAACTAGTCGGCGCCACGGTCGACTGGTTTGGAAAGACCTTCCAGATTGTCGACAAGGGCAAGAGCAATTGGAAAGGCAACCCGGCCGTCATCACAATCAAGGACTGGGTGTCCATGCAGTTGCCGGCTCAAGGTAAGCCCGGTCATAAGGAAGATGAGAAAGGTCAGATTCAATCCTACGACGCGACGGTATTGGATTGGACCTGGGAAGGCAATCGTGCGATGAGTGAGAAGGAAAGCACGACGGACAATCCCAAGTACAAGTCATCGCATCCGGGGAAGCGGCATCCGCTTGCATTCGAACCGGCAACGGGCAAGGTGGCCTGGCCGCATCTGACTCCGCACTTCGGCAAGCGGGTGATGTTCTCGCCTCGTCACGTCGGCGCGCCCTGGTTGGAAATGATCGCTCGAGATGAAAACGGCGAGCCAAGCCTCGAACAGGCCAAGCCGGGTGAAAGCGGACGGTGGAGCCTCTGTCCGGAGAATGCCGGTCGCAAGAGCTTCAATGTTCACTTCATCAAGTTGCCGATCAAGATTGCGAAGGCTCAGGGCAAAGAGCCGGCGGTCGTCGATCCGAACGGCTTGATCTACGTCTTGCATGAGGAAGAAGCGGCCATTCGGGCGAACGACGATCTCAAGTATCCGTTAGTCGTGCGCGGCAACATTTATGATTGTGTGGATTGGATGTTGACCAGCGAGTGGGACGACGACGACTACACGAATTTCCAGTCGTCCAAGATCAATACCCACTGGCACTTCCTGCAGTTCGACAATCAGTCGTCCGACGGTGTGATCACCGGCTTCTCCTACGAACAGTCGGTGCGGCCGTTCACGATGCTGCACAAGAAGAATCAGAAGGGTCTGCCGCTTCCGATGAACACGGTGCTCACCGCACCGGCGAAGAAGGGTGCGACCAGCATCACCGTGAAGAATGCGGCTCAGTACCATGCGAATACGGAGATTCTGGTCGGTGCAGACAATGTCAAGGGGAATGAAATCGCCCGAGTCAAGGAGATCAAGGGCAGCACCATTACGCTGACCAAGGCCCTACGTAACGATCATCCGGCCAACGACATCGTGACGGTCGAGTTTGTTCGGCAGCGGTTCTGGGTCGATGCTGATGTGGGCACGGTATTTTGGCACGACCATGCCTTCGGCGCCACGACCTGGCCGCACGGCGGGTTCGGCAGCTTCATCGCCGAACCGTTTGGGTCGACCTACCATGATCCTAAGAGCGGCAAAGAAATCCGGAGCGGTCCCGTGGCGGACATTCATACCGTTGAACCGGTCGGCCACGCAGTCAACGGTAGCTTTCGTGAGCTGATCGTGCAGGTTCATGACACGGTGCCGCACACCGTCAACATCGTGACGGCCGGCAATCCGCCAGGGCAGCCGGTGGAAGTGGCGCTCGAAGCGGGCAAGACCGTCTCCTTCATGATGCCGGATAAAATTTACATGACCCCCATGCCGTTCTTGAACGGAGGGACGCATACCACCGGCAGCGGTCTCAACTTCCGGGCCGGACCGATCGCCCAACGATTGGCGACCAATCCGGAATCGTCGCAGATTTTCAATAGCGCCATCCACAGCGATCCCTATACGCCTCTCTTGAGAGCCTATACGGGAGACACGATGGTGTTCCGGTTGCTGCATACGCTTATGAATGAAACGATGACCTGGACGATTTCAGGCCATACGTTCCTGTCCGAGCGCTATGCCGGCGATGCCAATCGCAAGAACTCGATGCATATTGGTATTGCCGAGCGGTACGACTTGGTGGTGCCGAAAGCGGGTGGACCGCGGTTGCAAGCGGGGGATTACATCCACTTCAACGGCCGGTCCTCAAAATTCTCGGAAGGCGGCTGGGGAATTATCCGGGTGTTGGATAAGGAAACTCCCGATCTGAAGAAATTGCCCGCCGGCTACTCCGGTAGAAATGAGATTCCAAAGGCCATGCCGGTATGCCCGGTTGATGCACCGGTAAAAACGTTCAACGTGGCGGCGATGGATTATCCCTCGATGAAGTTCAACGCCAAGGCGCCGGAGGCGATCGAGGTGGACTTCGAGCGGAAGATTCAGATCACGAATCCCGAGGCCAAAATCTACGCGCTGGAGGAAGAAGCCTCTAAAGTGGCTGAGGGTGGACAGCCCATGCCGCTGACGCTGCGCGTGAACATCGGAGACTGCATCAAAGTGAATCTGAAAAACAAGATGAAGGCCAGCCGGGCATCGTTCTCGGCCATTTCGTTGGCCTTCGATCCGAAGGATTCGCTAGGCGCGAACGTCGGCAATAATACCGGCGATCAAACCATCGCTCCGGGCGAGAACCGCACCTACACTTACTATGCCGATCCTTTCCTCGGCGAGATCACGTCGTTGGTGTGGGACTGGGGCAATGTGATGGTCAATCCGCGGAACGGCTTGTTCGGCGCTCTGGTGATCGGTCCGAAGGGCTCCAAGTACCGGGACCCGAAGACCGGCGCCGATATTTCGAACAAGAATAGTTGGGTGGCGGATGTGATCGTGGATCGCACGATTCCTGGAAACGAGTACAAGGCCAATTATCGTGACGTGGCGCTGTTCTTCCAGGATGAAGACAACATCATCGGCACCAGCTTCATGCCGTACGTGCAGAACGTGGCGGGCTTGACGGGCATCAACTACCGGTCCGAGCCGTACAAGTTCCGTGAAGAAACAGGGTGCTCGCTCGGTAAGATCTTCCAACCCTGCACCGCTGACAAGCCTGAAGATCCTGCGACACCGATTATTGAAGCGCACGCGGGCGATCCTGTGCGGATCCATGTGCTCGGAGCCAACAACGAGCAGAATGGAATGTTCAGTGTCGAGAAACATGAGTGGCCGATCGAGCCGTTCATGCGGGGAGCGGACCAGATCAGCGTAGTCGAGTTCTCCGGATCGGAAGTGCTCGATGCCTTCCTCTCGTCCGCCGGTGGACCCTATCGGATGGCCGGCGACTACGTGTACAGCAATCAGCGGTTGCCGTACTCGCAGTCCGGACAATGGGGCTACCTCCGTGTGCTTCCATCCGGCGATCAGCGGATCATGCCGTTGGCCGGCGCGACGCCGGGGGTGAAGAAAGCGGAAACCGAACAGCCGGGAGTGGCTCAGGCTGTTCCAGTCGCTGTGAAGTAAGACGATACACCGGCTTGAAGAAGGTCGGTGGTGAGAGACCAAGGGGGAGCCGAACCGGCTCCCCCTTTTTTTTCACCCTTGCGATTCGGTAGGATATGAAAGTTATCTTCGGTATCTTGTCTCGCTGCTCATGAAGGTGGAGGGTGGAATGCCGTCTGTCGTTGTTGTGATTGTGTCCTTAGCGATGCTCTTTCTGGCGAGTCCTGTTTGGCCATATGAGGAGATCACCGTCACGGATGGAGGCACGATTGCAGGAAAAGTGACGATTACGGGAGGGAAACCGATCCCGAAGGGATTTAATCTGGTGACCTTTCCCGACCCGGTCTATTGCGGGCGCATCTCAACCGGTACGGGATGGCGGATATTGGAAGAGTTTGCCGTCGCCCCTGACGGCGGACTGAAAGATGTGGTGGTCTTGTTGACCGATATATCAAAAGGCAAACCCTTCACATTTGCTCCTCCCACCATCGAGGCACGAGACTGCCGATTTCTTCCGTTTGTCACTGTCGTGCGTGACAAAGCCGAAGTGAATGTCGTGAACATGGATCCCGTCATGCACGATATTCAAGCGTATGAAACGTCTCATCTGGGACCGAGGGTGTTGTTCAACATGCCGCTGCCGATGAATCCTCATCATCGTCGGAACGTCGGCGCCGATAGTCATGAGCATCTGGCCGGCGAGGCTATGCAGGAAGTGATTCACATGACCAAAGGCCGCAGGATATTCGTGATGCAATGTGGGTTTCATGCCTACATGGAAAGCTGGGGGATGGTAGTTGATAACCCTTATTATGCGATGACCGGCCCCGACGGCAGATTCTCACTCACCGACGTGCCGCCCGGTGAGTACAATTTAGTGATTTGGCATCCTCAGGCTGGAGCGATGCAGGAACGTAAAGTGACGGTTGGTCCCAAGCAAACCGCCAACGCGTCCTTTGAGTTCAAGGCCCCTGTAGGGCGCCGGAGTGCGCACGAGATTGTCGAAAACCCACATTATGGGTTGGAGGCGTTAGGTCGGTCACTGGACATCCGTCCCACCTTAGAGCTACAAAAGCGGTAATCGACATGAATCGTCGAAACCTGAAGCTCTGGGCGTGAAGCATCAGGCGTGAGGAGCCGGGTGAAAAAAAGGACAAGAGAGTTGGGATTGGCAGTAGCTATGGTCGTGCTCGCTTGCGCCCTACCGGCGTTGGCGTATGAGGTCGTCGAGGTTGAACATGGAGGGGCGATCGAGGGGAAGATTACGCTCGATGGAGCGGTTCCAGAGCCCAAAGGATTCAACCTTATCACTTTTCCCGATCCTGCCTACTGCGGACGCATCTCGAACGGCAATGGTTGGCGTTTGCTTCACGATTTCGTCGTTGGAGCAGAAGGGGGGCTCAAGGATACGGTGGTGGTGGTCGAAGGGATTGAAGCTGGGAAGCCCTTTGAGTTGTCGGTTCCGTTGATCGAGGCGCGGGACTGCAAGTTTGCTCCATTTGTGACGATCGTTCGTCACGGCCACGCCGTGGAGGTCGTCAATATGGATCCGGTCATGCATGACATTCAAGGGTATGAAACCTCAGCGGAATCTGGAACACGTGTCTTGTTCAATACTCCCCTCACTATGAACCACCAGCATCGACGCGGAGACCTCTTGGCTAAGCACGATCACGAACCGGGGAAATCTCTCGTGGGTCCTCTGTATCTCAACAAGGGCCGACGGACTTTCTACATGCAGTGCGGGTTCCACGCCTACATGGAAAGTTGGGCGATGGCCGTGAACAGTCCCTACTATGCGGTGACCGATCGCACGGGAGCCTACAAGATCGATCACATCCCGCCCGGCACCTATCGTCTGATGATCTGGCATCCCCAATCCGGGCCGGCTGCGCTTCGGACAGTCACGGTACGGCCGGATAATACGACAGTGGAGCATGTCTCGCTTCAGGCGCCGAAAGGTCGCCGGTCGGCATTTCAGGTGATGGATAACCCTCGTTTCGGACTCGAATCGACGGGCAAACAGATCGAGATTCGCCCACTGGTCGAGCGCCAACAATAGCGCCGATGGGGCCCCGTCATCTTTCCGCCTCTCCTTTCATGATCTTCACCACCACCGCGGGCGTCACTGCCTGCTGGTGGATGTCGCTTGTGGCGCCCTGGACTTCTTTTGCCGCACCTCCTCTCTCTGCCCCGAATAACGCCTCTCTGAATAACGCGCAAGTCGCCTTGGAACAGAAACGATACGCCGAAGCCCTGACGATCCTGGAAGGACTTTCTGCGGATAGAGCGATCTGGCCAGAGGCGCGACGGGTGAAAATCAGGTCGCTGCTCGGCCTCAGTCGTCCGCCGGATGCGCTGAGAGAATATGAACAACTGGAAGCCCAAACGAAACAGGACGATCACCTCTTAAGAG
>JBQTHT010000122.1:0-27283 GCA_052389595.1 Nitrospiraceae bacterium | reverse complement strand
CGCGCATGACATCCAGGGCAGTATCGCCCATTGTAAAACCTTGGAACGAGCCGGCGTGTTGACTTCACAGGAAACGCGAGATCTGCTCCGAGGTTTGGAAGAAGTCCGTGCGGAACTGGATGCCGGCCGATTTCCGTTTGTCCCGGAAGATGAGGATATCCATATGGCCATCGAGCGGCGCTTGACCGAGCTCATCGGTCCGCTGGGCGGCAAATTACACACGGGGCGCAGCCGGAACGACCAGGTTGCCTTGGACATGCGCCTGTATCTTCGTGATGCGTTGCAGGACATCGTCCGCCGCATCGAGGCTTTTCAGCGGGCGCTTCTCTCGCAAGCCAAAGCGCACCTGGATGTGGTCATGCCCGGCTATACCCATTTGCAACGAGCCCAGCCGGTATTGCTCGCCCATCATCTGCTGGCCTACGTGGAAATGATGGAACGGGACAAGGGGAGAGTGCGGGACGCGCTGACAAGGGTCAACGTGATGCCGCTTGGCTCGGGCGCCCTGGCGGGAACGAATTACGCCGTGGACCGGACGTACACCGCGCAGTTGTTGGGGGTGCCATTGGTCACGGAGAATAGTCTGGATGCCGTTTCCGACCGCGATTTCGTGATAGAAGCGCTCGCGGCGCTGGCGATCGTGATGATGCACCTCTCGCGGCTGAGCGAAGAATTGATCTTGTGGGCATCGCAGGAATTTCAGTTCATAGATCTGCCCGACGCCTTTTGCACGGGCAGCAGCATGATGCCGCAGAAAAAAAATCCCGATGTACCTGAATTGGTTCGCGGGAAGACCGGTCGAGTGTTCGGCCATCTGCTCGCTGTTCTTACGACGTTGAAAAGTTTGCCGTTGAGTTACAATCGCGATCTGCAGGAAGATAAGGAAGCCATCTTTGACGCGCTGGATACGGTGTCCACGTCGCTCGAGGTTCTCGCCGAACTCATGAAGCGGATCACCGTCAATCGACCTGTCGTCGCCAAAGCGGTGTCGAAGGGCGACATGTTGGCCACGGAACTTGCGGATTACCTGGTCGTCCAAGGCGTGCCGTTCAGGGAGGCGCATGCCATTACCGGAAAGGTCGTGCGGTTCTGTTTGGAACAACGCCGTGATCTTTCTGAATTGACGCCGGCTGATTTATGCCGGTTCTCCGATCGTTTCGAACAGGATGTGCTGGAGCGGCTGACGGTGCGCGGTGCGATCGAGCGGAAAGCCCAGATCGGCGGAACGGCTCGTAAGCGCGTCGAAGCGAGAATCGCCGGTCTTGAAAAGGCATTGGGGTGAACGTTGTCCCTTTGATTCGTTTGCTCTGGCGTTCGCGGCTCCGGGTGGTCATGTGCGGAGGCCTCGTCAATGCGTTGATGGGTTGCGGGACGGTTGGTCCGCCTATTCCACCTGAGGATGTCGGGCTGACCCCGATAATCGAGCGGCAAAAACTGCAAGAGACGAAAGAACAAGAGCAAGGTGATCGGAAGCAAACCGTACAAGAGGAAACGGAACCGCCCGGCGGGATGACTCCAACTGAGCAGGACGAGGTCTTACTTCCCCCGTTACGACCAGTCGGCGCGAGATAGGGAAAGACCGCTCTGCTGGATGGGACCGTGTCATAGCATACATGATAGTTCGAGCGTCGAATTCGGAACGGCCGCGTAATCGGCTAAAGGAGAAATAATGGAGCTCATTCGACCAGCGCGTCAGAATCGTTCCAACGGCCACGGCCATAGCCATAGGCGGACCCTTCTGCTCGTGGATCCCTATCCGCGGAACAATCCGTATCATCTGACGGCGTCGGAGCGTCGCGCCGTCTGGTTTCCGAAACTCAGCCTGCCCACGATTGCGGCTTACACGCCGGAATCGTGGCATGTCGATCTCGTGGATGAAGCGGTGCAGGATATCGACTTCGACCATCCCTGCGAGATGGTCGGACTGTCGATTATGACATGCTACGCGCCTCGCGCGTACGAAATTGCGGCGGAGTTCAGGAAACGTGGAAGGACAGTCGTGATGGGAGGCGTCCATCCGACGTATTGCCCGGACGAAGCCTTGCAGCATTGCGATGCCATCGTCTGCGGCGAAGCGGAAGACCTCTGGCCTGAACTCATGGCCGATTATGAAGCCGGCGCGATGAAGCGCGCGTATAAGATGGGCGCGTTTCCCTCACTGGACCATTACAAAAGCCCGCGCGTCGAGTTACTCAGTCCTGACGCGTATATGACCAGACAATGCAGTTTCACCACCCGTGGGTGCCATTTCGATTGCGAGTTCTGCAGCGTGTCGCCATTTAATGGGAAGACGACGAGACGGCGGCCGGTCCAAGAAGTGGTGAAAGAATTGACGCAGATCAAGCAGTGGATCCGAAGCGAACTGGTGGAGCGGATCAAGAACGATTCGCTGTGGAGCGCGTTTGTCACCGGACTACGGATCAGAGTGGGAATCGAGGATGGCACCATCTTCGCGTTTGTGGACGACCTGCACAACAGCAATAGAGCCTATTGTCGTGAACTGTGGACGGCCTTGAAGCCATTGAAGATCAAGTGGGGTTGCCAGTCGACGTTGTTCCTCGGCGACGACCCTGACATGGTAAAGCTGGCAGCCGAAAGTGGGTGTGTGTCGGTGTTCGTCGGTATGGAGTCTCTTGATGAGGATTCTCTCGAAGAGACCAACAAGCCCTTCAATCGCGTCAAGAAGTTCTCGGACGAGATCAAATTGTTTCATGACAACGGGATCATGGTGAATCCCGGCATCGTGTTCGGATTCGATAACGATGATGAAGCGGTATTTGAGCGGGCGGTGGAGTTCTTGGTCAAGAATCAGGTCGAACTCGCGTATTTCAATGTGCTCACGCCGCTTCCAGGCACGGCGCTCTACGACCGATACAATTCCGCCGGTCGCATCTTTGACCGGGACTGGGCAAAATACGACGGCAAACACGTAGTCTTCTATCCCAGTCGAATGACGCCGGAGCAATTGCAGGAAGGGTTTTACTGGGCCAACCATCAATTTTATTCGCTGCCATCTATTTGGCGGCGTCTGGTCGGTACGAAGCAACGACTCGTTGCGCGGGCCGAGATGAACCGCCAGTTTCGCAAGCTCGTGATTCGATCTTGTCCAAAAGGCACGTTGTCGCCGGTCGCAAAAGTGCTCAAGACGTTGCAGGCCAAGTTGCCCACGATCGAAAGCGATCACCTCATCCCCAGCGCGCTTCATGCGATCAAACAGCGGTTGGACTCTACGACCGCCCCGGCTCAGGAGCTTTGGCTCAACATCAAGGCCAAGCGCCACGATCAATTCGCGGCCCTCGTTGTGGACTTGGAAGGCACGCTGGATCGGCTGAATGCCCAAGAGCTACTCACGCGCGTCAAAGAGGCGGCTGACAAGGCACGGCTCGATATTATCGTCAACTTCGAGCACTTGAAACATGCCACCCCGGATGCGCTGCATGCTCTGCTCGATGCCAAAATCTTGAAGGCCGCAATGCCCCATGCCAAGGTCCGGTACCGAAAGTTCAAAGCATCGTTCGAGGCATCCCTCGAAGGGCTCACGATAGACGGGCTCGATGTGTTGAGCGAGGATTTTTCAGATGCATGATTTTCACTACCGGCAGGGCGAACTCTACTGCGAGGACGTTCCCCTTAGTCGGATCGCAAAGGAAGTGGGGACACCCTGCTACATCTATAGCTATACCACGCTGGTCCGACACTTCCGAGCCTATGACGGCGCGTTCCGCAACATGCCGCACATCGTCGCCTTCGCGATGAAAGCGAATTCAAACTTGGCGATCCTTCGCCTGATGGCTCGCGAGGGAAGCGGGGTTGATATCGTATCGGGTGGAGAGCTCTACCGGGCAATTCAAGCCGGTGTGCCGCCGGCCAAGATCGTGTTCGCCGGCGTCGGCAAGAGCCAGGAAGAGATCCGCGATGCCCTCAAGGCGGATATCCTCATGTTCAATGTCGAATCGTCGGCTGAACTGCACGCCATCAACGACGTCGCGGCTTCCATGGGACGCACGGCACGAGTGGCCTTACGCATCAATCCCGATATCGATCCCAAGACCCATCCGTATATCTCCACCGGCCTCAAGAAGAGCAAATTCGGCATCAGCGCCGACCGGGCGTTGGAGGAATTCAGGCTTGCCGCGTCCCTCAAGCATATTGAAGTGGTGGGAGTCCACAAGCATATCGGATCGCAACTGACTGATGTCACGCCATTCGTGGAAGCGTTAAAAAAAGTGCTCGGGCTGGTGGAATCCCTCAAGTCGCATGGCATGAATATTCGCTATATCAATATCGGGGGCGGGCTGGGGATTACCTATTCCGATGAAACTCCGCCGCATCCGCGCGATCTGGCAGAGGCCATCTCTCCGCTCCTGCGCGATATGGACTGTGTGCTGATTATGGAACCTGGGCGGGTGATCGTGGGTAACGCGGGTGTCATTGTGACTCGCGCGATCTATATGAAGGAAGGTGAAGCCAAACGATTTGTCATCGTCGATGCGGCGATGAATGATCTGATTCGTCCCAGCCTCTATGGCGCCTATCATGAGATACGGTCGGTGCACGAACCGGTTTCGCACGGCCCGAAGAAAACGGTCGACATTGTCGGTCCGGTCTGCGAATCAGGGGATTTTCTGGCTAAGGATCGAGCGATGCCCGAAATCAAACCGGGCGAACTTCTTGCGGTGATGAGCGCGGGCGCGTACGGGTTTGTGATGTCCTCCAATTACAATTCGAGACCCCGAGTACCGGAGGTACTGGTGAAAGAAGGGGAAATACACGTCATTCGATCCAGAGAAACCCACGCAGATCTGGTTCGAGGCGAGACGATCCCGCCGTTCCTGACTTAGTTCGTGGAAGGAGTACCCATGTTTTCTGGCTCGCTGGTTGCCATCGTCACACCGTTCAGGAAAAACCGGGTCGATGAACGCGCCTTGGGCGATCTCATCGAGTGGCAAATCACCAACGGCACCGACGGCATCGTGCCTTGCGGGACTTCAGGAGAGTCGGCCACTCTGTCGCATGAGGAACATGACCGCGTCGTCGCGGTGACCGTGGAAGCCGTGAAGCGCCGCGTGCCCGTTATTGCGGGAACCGGCTCCAACAGCACGGAAGAGGCGATCACTCTTACGAAACACGCCAAACAGGCCGGCGCCGACGGCGCTCTCATGATTACCCCATACTACAACAAGCCGACCCAGGAAGGTTTGTTCCGCCATTACAAAGCAGTGGCTGACGCTGTCGATCTGCCCATCGTTCTCTATAACATTCCCGGTCGGACGGGCATCAACATGTTACCGGCCACGGTGGCCAGACTATCTGGATTGCGCAACATCGTGGCCATCAAAGAAGGAAGCGGATCTGTCCAGCAGGCTTCGGAAGTCCTCCAGGCCTGCGGCGATCGTATGACAGTCCTATCGGGTGACGATCCTCTGACCTTGCCGATGATGTCAATAGGAGGAAAGGGCGTGATCACCGTCACGGCGAATATCGCCCCCGCCGACATGGCCCGCCTGGTCGATGCGTTTACAGCCAACAAATTGGATGAGGCGAAACGGCTTCACTACAAATTGTACCCATTATTTACAGCATTGTTCTACGAGACCAATCCCATCCCGGTAAAGGAAGCGTTGGGTCTCATGGGAAAGATCGACAGCGAGTTGCGGCTGCCGCTCTGTCCGATGGCGGCGGAGACCAAGGAAAAGTTGACCCGAGCGCTCAAAGATTACGGCCTCATTTGACGTGACAGATAGCGCACGATGAGTTGGGGATCCTGGTCAGAGAACCGCCGTCTTTCTTTCTGTCCTTCACATGTCACGAGTCACGCATCGCGCCTCATGGATTTTCTATGATCAAAACTATCGTTGCCGGTGCAGCGGGCCGCATGGGATGCCGGCTCGTGTCGTTGATCAAAGATTCCGCCGCGTTGGTGTTGGCGGGAGCCGTGGAGCAAAAAGGGCATATCTCCCTCGGAGAAGACGTGGGAGACGTGGCCGGCTGCGGTAAGACGGGAGTGGCTCTCACGGAGGACCTTTCTGCATTGTTAGAGCGCGGTGAAGTGGTGATCGATTTCTCGACCCCCCCTTCAACCTTGGCTCATCTTCGCATCATCGCTCAACACCGTCGTGCAATGGTGATCGGAACGACGGGGTTTTCGGCGCAGGAACTCGATGAGCTCAGGGCGCTGACCCGGCAAGTTCCCTGTGTCTTTTCTCCCAATATGAGTGTGGGGGTGAACGTCATTTTTAAGATCATCGCTGAGATGGCCAAAACGCTGGGGGACGACTACGACATCGAGCTGATCGAAGTCCACCACCGCTTGAAAAAAGATGCGCCGAGCGGGACCGCGTTGAAAATGGCCGAAGTCTTAGCCAGAGCGGTCAATCGCGATCTCGGTCAGGTGGGCGTATACACACGAAAAGGCCTCATCGGCGAACGCACACGAACCGAGATCGGAATTCAAACTATCCGAGCGGGTGATATTGTCGGAGATCACACGGTACTGTTCGGAGGGATGGGCGAGCGAATCGAAGTGACGCACCGTGTCCAGAGCCGAGACACGTTTGCGCGAGGCGCCCTTCGCGCAGCCCGCTGGGTGGTGAAACAACCCGCAGGACTCTATGACATGCTGGATGTGCTCAGTCTGAAGTAGAGAGGGCAATGTCATCCTCTCTACTTCAGCCGAACGTTCACTCCGTCCCGTCTCAACCCTTGGGAAGCATCACGTACAGCGCAACAACGATGATGGGACCCACGATATACATAGCCTTTTTGCCGAAGGTGTCGTAGACCCCATAGATCAGTACAGCGGCAATAAAGGTATAGTAGATCTGTCCGATCCCTCTATAACTTCCGCCAGCCCCTTCGGCAAAAGCCATCGACGGTAACAGAACACTCATCAGTCCAACCAACAAGCTAAGGAATTCTCTCATGGTGCTTCCCTCCTCCCGAATCGGTTCCGTGCCGTGGGAAAACAATCCTGCCGTCAGCTTCAGCGCGGAAAAACAACGCCCTCAAGGGCACTTGACCCTTGAGGGCGTCATCTCGATCGCAAGACCGAAGGGAAATTTTCAGCAGAGGCTGAACAGCCTACCCCAACTCCATCATTCACCCCGCTCAGGTTAGGGCGTAATGCTGCGCCCTCTCCCTTCCTTTGTCAACTCTGGGGGCAGGAGTCCCTTCATGAGAACCGAAGCCGCCGAAGACTATGAACAAGTCGGCAGAACTACTGGAGACAGCGGCGATTCGATAAACGGGATTGATGGAGATGTATAAGAGGAGTCAGGATCCCACTGCTTCGAGGACCCGGAGATATTCCGGCTCGGTTTCCGAGTATTCTTGAGCTTCGTCGCGGGCTGTGAGAACCACGGTAAGGCCGTGATAGACGGATTGTGCGGTCTTAGTCCAAGTAGGATTGAGCGGCAGGCGTTGAAAGGCTGCCTCTGCAGCCTTCTGCTCATCGTGTGTAAGCACTCTGGGCGTTGTCATCGCTAGAATCAATATTTCGCCGTAAGAGGTCTGGGTTCTGGATCTACGGCTTTTCGGCGACCACAATTCAAACAGGCGAAAACAGTGATCGCTAATCCTGCATCCAGATCGACAGCCCGCTCCGGCAGCATTGTTCCGCGGCATTTGTCACACGTTTGCATACCATCACTCTAACATTGCGCCAAACCGCTGACCATCCTCCTGAAGTACTGGAAGATTTGGACAAAGGGTCCCTCTTTCAGGTGGAGGACTGGGCCGTTCGGTCCAGCAATGATTTCAACGACAAAAAGTAGTTTGCACCCCCCTGAAGAGACGATTCTTGACAGCTAGCTGAGCCTTCCCTAGGATTGTGGGAACCTCGGAAAGGACCACTATGTATAGACTCTTGATCGTTGTCGGTTTGCTCGTTGTGCTCTACCTCCTATTGAGAAGAGCCATTCGAGAAATCAAAGGCGGAAACCGGACGATTCCACCCTTAGCAGACGGAGGCCGGATGGTCCAGGACCCGGTCTGCAAAGTCTTTGTTCCAAAAAGTAATGCCGTGACGGAAGAGGTTGGTGGGCAAACCTACTTTTTTTGCAGCCGTACCTGCGCTCAGGCGTTTCAAAAACAGCTGGCCCGTTAGCAGTCCGAATAGCTGTAGTCGGAAAGCTTATCTTCCTTGTCAAACTTCAAAGTAATCTGACATTGATTGGGTTTGAAGTTAAAGAGTGGCGGACCCGATTGTCCCCCGGCAATCCGATAATAGGTCCACGTTTCACCACCGAAAAATCGGGGAGATTTTCCATTAGGCGTGCCCCAATTTTTTTCAAACCATGCCTTCTCCTTTCCCTGCATCTCAGCCGGTTTGAGCGACGCCTCTAAATAGGGATTATGGTCGCAGCCGATCCACAACAACATGATGACAGGGATGAACCAGATCGATCGTCGCATCGGAAGCCTCCCTGAGAACCTACGCTGAGAAGACGTCACCCAGACCTGCGCTGGTCATTCGAGCAGATTTTAACCTTGGTCCTGCAGACTGTCAAACAACTGCAGCGCTGGAGATGCGTTGCTTTAGTCTGGGGATGTTTCTAAAATGATGCTATCGGTGAGATTGACTTCTATCAGTTAGGAAGGGAGACACCCATGAAACTGTACCTTGACACAGCGAATGTCAAAGAAAGTCAGGAGGCAGCGAGCTGGGGCATACTTGATGGAGTCACGACCAACCCATCCTTGGTAGCGAAAGAGGGGCGCAGCTTCAGGGACATGCTGCTGGAGGTGTGCAATATTGTGGATGGGCCGGTCAGCGCCGAAGTTGTCAGCATCGAAGCAGACGCGATGGTCAAGGAAGGGCGTGAGCTCGCCAAGATTCACAAGAACATCGTGGTCAAGTGTCCTTTGATCCCGGAGGGCTTGAAAGCGACCAAGAAGTTGGCGGCGGAGGGCATTCGGGTGAATGTGACGCTCTGTTTTTCTCCGACTCAAGCCTTATTGGCCGCGAAGGCGGGCGCCTGGTGCGTCTCTCCCTTTATTGGGCGCTTGGATGATGCCAGCTCAAACGGCATGGAACTCATCCGGCAGATCGTCACGATCTACCGCAACTATGACTACAAGACGCTGGTGCTCGTCGCCAGTGTCCGCCATCCGCAACATGTCGTGGAATCAGCCTTAGCCGGAGGCCACATCTGCACCATGCCCTATTCTGTCTTTCAGCAACTCGTCAAACACCCGCTGACGGATATCGGGCTGAAAAAGTTTCTCGCTGATTGGGACACGCAGGGCAGGAAATAACGATCGCGTTGCGTCAACCACGGGTGAGATAGCCGCGGGCTTGCTGGAACACGGCGTGGAACATCGCGCGAGTGAGTTTGCCGGTAAACGTATTCTGTTGACTGGGATGATAGGACCCGATCAACGTGACTCCCCAGGGAAGCCGGTAGACGGTGCGATGCCCAAATCGGGGCGTCGGCTGTAGACGATCCTGCTCCAATTCTTTACACGCTCTCAAATAGTGGTCGAACGCTATTTTGCCCAACGCGACGACCACGCGCATGCGTTTCAGCAGGCGCAGCTCCTCGAGAAGGTACGGGCGACAGGCTGCAAATTCATCGGGATTTGGTTTGTTATCCGGAGGGGCGCAACGGACAGCAGCGGCGATATAGCAATTGCTGAGTTGGAGTCCGTCGTCGCGATGGGTCGATTGCGGCTGGTTGGCGAACCCGAACCGATGCAAGGCTTCGTACAGCCAGTCCCCGCTCCGGTCACCGGTAAAAATTCTTCCAGTGCGATTGCCGCCATGCGCTGCCGGAGCGAGGCCGACGACATAGAGTTCCGCGTCGGTATCTCCCCATCCGGGGAGCGGTCGGCCCCAGTATATCCATTCCCGATATTGTCGTCGTTTAGCCAGGGCCACGGTTTCACGGTAGGTTACAAGTCGAGGGCAGCGGCGGCAGTCGGCGATCCGTTGGTTAAGGAGGTCGAGGGGGTGCATCCGGGAGCACTGTAGCACGAATCGGAATGGCGATCATGCTTGTCGCAAGAACCCCTTGCTGCTAGCATGGTGACGGATTCAGTCCAACCTTGATCCAAGGAGTAGCCTGCATGCCACATGCGCTATATCTCTCGTTGGTTCTCTCGATGATCGCCAATGTTGTTAGTATCCCGCTGGTGAAGGCCGAACCAAATCTTGACCTCCATGCGGTGATCAAAGAGACCGTCAAGAAGCCGTCCGAGAACGGGTCATTCCCGAATGGGACTCAACCCGACAGCATCTCGGCTGTGCCTGAATCAGAGCGCGATCTTGTCCCAGGGGAGACCTATGATGTGGTGCCCGAGCCGGAAGATCGACTTGTGATCCTTCCTGAGATTAAGCGGGACGGGGAGCGATTCTTCCTCAGCAGCTTTAAACTGCCGGATAAACTCATGTTCGCCGGTCAGGCGGTGCCGCTGGACAGCTGGCAAGTGCGCGAACGCATCGAATATGAGTTCTATCAATTTCTAGAAGATCAGGGAGAAAGTATTATTTTGGCGAAGCGGACCGGACGTTGCTTTCCCCCGGTAGAAAAGCAATTAGCCGATGCCGGTCTGCCGGACGACCTGAAATACATGTTGCTGGTCGAAAGCAAGTGCATCGCCGCGGCATACTCACGCGCGAAAGCATCGGGCCCGTGGCAATTCATCGGGTCCACTGGGAAGCGATACAAACTCCACAATGATCGATGGCTCGACGAGCGGCGGGATCTTGAAATGTCCACGGAAGCGGCGATTAAGTACTTACGCTATCTGAAAGATTTTCAAGGGGACTGGTTTCTGGCGATGGCGTCCTATAATGCCGGAGAGGATCGGATTCGCAAGCTTCTCAAGGAACAAAAAGTCGGCGATTACTGGAAGCTTCATGCGGTGAGAGAAACCATGCGCTATGTGCCGCGCATCATGGCAGCGAAGGAGATCTATTCACAACCCGAGAAGTATCTTGGTCTGACGAAAAAGGACCTGTACACAAAGCTGGAGACCGAAACGGTAAGCGTGACGATCAAAGACGCGCAACGCCATTTGACGTCCATTGCTGAAGAGTACGGCACGTATTTCCTTGAACTCAAATTGCTGAATCCGGAATTCAAAAAAGAGTATCTGCCCAAAGGCACGTATCAAATCAGAGTTCCACGACAGACCTGTCCCAACCGCTGTTTGAAGTCGGACAAATCCCCAACCGCCGCCCCGTGATCCAAATCGGTCTGTCCCAGCCTCAACCCCGAGCGTTGGCCAGCCGGCTTTGCCAAGCCGCGCTCATCGCCGCTGATCCGGCCTTAGCCATTCGCGAGCATGTGACACGCCGAGGCGCGGTCCTGAAGGTGGGCTTGCGGAAGTATGACCTCCGCCGCTACAGACGCATCGTCGTCGTGGGCGCGGGGAAAGCCTCGGCTCGAATGGGACAGGCATTGGAACCTCTACTGCGGGACCGGCTCGATTCAGGTCTGGTCGTCGTCAAGTATGGCCATCGTGCAGAGACGAAGAGGATCCAAATAATCGAGGCCGGTCATCCGGTTCCCGACGAAGCAGGGGTTCGGGCCGGCGCGAAAATGTTGGCGCTCGTGAACCAGCTGACGCGCACGGATCTGTTGTTCGTCCTCTTGTCTGGCGGGGCTTCGAGCCTGTTACCGGCCCCGGTGGCTGGACTCAGCCTCGCGCACAAACAGCAGATCACGCAGTTATTGCTTAGAAGCGGCGCCGCGATTCAGGAAATCAACGCTGTTCGAAAACACGTGTCGGCAATCAAAGGCGGACAGCTCGCCGCAGCGACCTCCGCGCAGGTCGTGAGCCTCATCGTGTCCGATGTCATCGGAGATGACCTCGCGAGTATCGGGTCAGGGCCGACCGCTCCTGATCCCACCACTTACGCAGATGCACGAACGGTTCTGCGCCGATATCGGATTTGGAATAAGATTCCGGCCCCCGTCAGAAATCATCTCGCAAGCGGGCAGCGCGGGAAGATCGGCGAGACGCCCAAACGTGACTCGCCCATCTTTCGACGCGTGCACAATCATCTCATCGGTAATAATCGGGCCGCAGTGGCGGCGGTGAGTGAAGCAGCCAGGCGGATGGGATTGAACCCCTTGGTTCTCACGTCGACGCTCACGGGCGAAGCAAGAGAAATGGCCAAAGCCTTTGGAGCCATGGCGAGAGAAATAGCCTCCACGGCGAAGCCGGTTCGGCGTCCTTGTTGTATCATCGCCGGAGGGGAATTGACCGTCACGGTACGCGGCAGTGGGCTCGGTGGGCGGGCTCAAGAGTTCGCACTAGCTGCGGCGATCGAGATTGGCGGTTTGTCGAAAGTGTGGATCGCCGCCTTTGGCACAGACGGCACGGACGGACCGACGGATGCGGCGGGAGCCGTGGTCGATGGTGAGACCGTCGCGCGCGCGCGAAAACTCGGGCTGGACCTCCACCGCGCCTTGGATCAGAATGATGCCTACCACGTATTCCGTAAATTACGAAACCACATCATCACCGGTCCAACCGGGACCAATGTCAATGACCTCTACTTCCTCCTCGCCCTCTAGTGTTTCCTCATGAGTTCCCCGCTCATTCTGTCACTCGAATCATGCGCCGATTCTCATCTAGTCGGCGGCAAAGCGACTGCATTGGGTCGATTAATGCAATATGGTTTTAACGTCCCGAAGGGCTTCTGCCTCACGACCGCCGCCTATCGCGCTGCGCTCCAAGCATGTGGAGTGGATCCCGACGAAAGATGGCTGGCTGTAGCGCAGGCCGCTGAATCAGAGCGTACTCGAATGCTGGTCGAGTATCGGACAAGCATCCTGAAGGGCCGCATGCCGGCGGATGTCCAGGTTGCCGTACAGGCCATGCTCAACGGCATGAAGACAGCGCCGCATAATAGGCTGTGGGCTGTCCGGTCATCAGCCACTCAGGAGGATGGAGCCAAAGCCAGTTTTGCGGGTCTTTATGAAACGACGCTCGGTGTGTCGGCGCTCGATCTCGTCCCGGCGATTCACCATTGCTGGGCTTCGCTGTGGACGGAGCCGGTGTTCAATTATCATCTTCAGCTGGGCCTGTCTCGTGCAATTCCGACCATGGCAGTGATCATTCAGCCGATGATTGCGGCGAGAGCAGCGGGGGTGGCCTATTCCAGCCATCCAATTGATGAACGTAGGGATGAAATCATGATCAACGCCGTGCATGGTCTTGCTACCTCGTTGGTGAAGGGAAACGTCACTCCGGATTCGTATGTCGTTCACGTGGACGAGACAAGCGGAGTAGGGACGATTCGAGAGCGCGATGTTGCCCGCAGACAGATCGCTACCCGCTTGACTTCAGAAGGAGTGACGGACGAGCCGCTATCTGAGGTGGACACCCAACCTGCCATCAACGATGGAGAAGCTGTCACGTTGGCTTCACTTGTGAAAAAGGTGGGGAAGGCGTTTGGGCAGCCGGTGGATGTCGAATGGGCGATGGACCAAGAAGGTCTCTGGCTCTTGCAAGCGCGGCCGATCGTGCGAGCGAAATCCTCCAAAGGCATCACGCATGAATCCTCGGTATGGTCTCGCGCGAATTTCAAGGAGACCTTGCCGGAGGTGCCCAGCCCGCTGGGGCTGTCCTTTCTCGCTCAATTTATGGAACGTAATATCCTGGCTCACTACCGCCGATTGGGATGTGTGATTCCACTGGACCTGTCTTCTGTGCAGATCGTACGGGGACGGCCTTACATTAATGTCACGCTGTTTCAGTCTTTCATGGCACAGTTGGGAGGCGATCCCGAACTGGTGAGTGAACAAATGGGCGGGGAAGGTGGAACCGTCCGGAACGAAACCAACCGGCTGGCCTGGTGGAAGCTCATCCGGGCCGGCTTTCTCATGATGTGGACCATGAGCCAAGCCGCCACACGCGCGCCGGCGTGGTTCGCGGACCTGCGGCAGATGGGCCGAGTACAGACACAGGATGTCGTCCCTGAGCGATCACCGGCCGAGATCTTCCGTCAGCTCGATCGCTTGGGTCAGCGACTGCACCAGAGAGATTTAACCTTCGCGATCGTAGGAGGTGTCGGTCAAAGCCTGCAAGCGCTCAACTTTCTGCTGGAGCGATGGATCGGAGAGGGTTGGCGAGGATTGCTCAACGCCGCACTGCAAGGACAGGGCAATGTCATCAGCGCCAAGCAGATTCTCCGACTGGCGGAGATGGCCGAGAAGGCAAGGACCGACCCAAAAGCTCACGCGTTCCTGATCGCAGAACCATGGATGCCGGAGCGATTTCGAGAAAGGCTGTCAGGAACGCCCTTTGTCGAAGAATTGGACGCATACCTGGCCGAGTATGGACATCGAGGGATCGGGGAATCGGATGTCATGTCGCCGAGATTCAGTGAACAACCTGCTTACATCCTCGGGGTGATACGAGCCCATCTACAAGCCCCTCCGAATAAGCCTGTCACGCAAGGGTCGCAGGAACAGGAGTCTCGGCGGCACGCCGCCCTTTGCGAGATTCGCCGTGCTTACGGATGGCGTCTGGATCGATGGATAATCTTCCTGTGGTGGTATCGACGGCTCTGCCGCTATCTCGCGCTGCGAGAAGCCAATCGCCATCACGTCATGTATTTCTCCTCCGCCGTCCGACGATTGGTACTGAGGATGGGGGAGACGCTTGTAACACAGGGTGTCATAACGACGTCAGAGGACCTATTTTTCCTCACGATAGAAGAAATCAGAACGTTGGTATCCGGCTCGAATCAAGACTGGAAAGGCATCGTGGCCGCTCGGCGTGCCGAGCAGGAAGATAACCAGCGACATCAGGTTCCGGATACGATTCAGGCTCGCATGAGCCAGGAAAGATTGAAGGCACAGGCCGAGCGCATCGGCGACGGATCGTTAAGCGGCATTCCCATCAGCGCCGGCCACGCCGAAGGGCCAGTTTGTGTGGTGCAGTCGTCTGATGACCTGAAGAAAGTCAAACGTGGCGATATCCTGGTCACGCCCGTGATCGATCCCGGCATGGCGCCATTCTTCGGTGTAGCCGCTGGACTCATCGTCGAAATGGGCGGCACCCTCTCGCACGGCGCCATCATCGCCCGAGAATATGGTCTTCCGGCAGTGGCCAACGTCCCGGGCATCACTCGTTTGCTGAAAGATGGTGAACGAGTGGTGGTGGAAGCCACGAGAGGGAAGATTTACCGAATGGATATGCGGCCACCTTCTTGAAAGCATGACTCACACTCAGCAATACGTTCGTTCAACGCCCGTTCGCCGTCTCCGGTGAGAGTCTACGAAGTTTTTTGTCGGTCAGGCCGATTGCCCCTTGACGTTTCAGATTATTTTTCGTACTCTGGCGCAACTTTCCCCAAACAGCTGAATCGGAATCATGTTCAGTTGCCTACCTGAGCCTGCGGCGAGGAGCAATGACTGACATAACCACCTTCTTGGTGGGACTGGGTGCCGGTCTTCTCATGGGCGCGTTGATCGCCGGTCTCTGGACCGCGGCTCGACTCCGCGCGTCGATGCAAACTCGTCTGATCGACAGCGCGGAGCGAACCCAGCGCGCGGAAGCGGCGGTGGACGAGCTTCGCAAGCAAACAGAACTGCACCGTACGGAGAGCCTGCGCATACGGCAGGAGTTGGTCGATGCCCATCACGCGCGCGCGATCGCCGAAACGCGGAGCGATGAAGGCGCGAGACAGGTCCAAGAGCAGAAAACCCTGCTCATGCAGGCCAGGCAGGAGTTGGTGGAATCATTCCAAGCCCTCTCCGGGGAGGCGCTGAAGCAGAACAACCAGGCATTCCTGGATCTCGCCAAAACATCGTTCGAAACGCTGCGCGCCGAAGCCAAAGGAGACTTGGCTCAACGCCAGCAAGCGATCGATGAGCTGGTCAAACCGCTGCACGAATCACTCAAGCGATATGAGGATCAAGTGCATCATCTCGAACAGTCCCGCCAGTCGGCCTATGGAGGACTCGATCAACACCTGAAGCTCCTAGCTGAGTCTCATCAACGACTCCAACAGGAAACAGGGAATCTCGTGAAAGCGCTGCGCGCACCGATGGTGCGGGGACGCTGGGGAGAGATCACGCTCAAGCGAGTGGCGGAATTGGCCGGCATGGTGGCCCATTGTGATTTTGTAGAGCAGGAGGTTATTGAACGTGAGGAAGGGCGACTGCGGCCGGACATGGTTGTCCGGTTACCGGGCGGCCGGCAAATCGTCGTGGATGCGAAGACGGTGTTGTCCGCCTATCTCGAAGCGCACGAGAGCCAGGACGACACGCAACGGCTCGACCGGTTACGCCGTCATGCCTTCCAGGTTCGCTCGCGAGTCGACGACTTGAGCCTCAAGGCCTACTGGAATCAGTTCGATCAGGCGCCGGAATTTGTCGTTCTCTTCCTGCCCGGTGAGCAGTTTTTAGGCGCGGCGCTGGATCAGGATTCAACCTTGATCGAGGATAGCTTTGCACGCGGAGTGGTGATTGCTACGCCGACCACCTTGATTGCCCTACTCCGTGCCGTGGCGTATGGCTGGCGCCAGGAACAATTGAATGCGCATGCGGAGGAAGCCGGACGGCTAGGGAAAGATCTGTACGAGCGCATGGCAGTGCTCACTGAGCATCTCAATGACGTGGGACAAGCGCTCAGCAAAAGCGTGCTCGCGTATAACCGAGCTGTCGGGTCGTTGGAAACACGGGTCCTACCGTCCGCCAGGAAATTTAAGGAATTGGGAATTACCTCGGATAAAGAACTACCGCAGTTAGAACCGATGGAAGTCCTCCCCCGAAGAAGTCTGCCATTGGAGACGGAGTAAAGGAGCTGTCATGACGGAAGAGCAACGGATGGTGGCTGAATTCCATAGAACCTTCGACATTGTCATCGGTCAGACACCCTCCATTCCGGATGAGGCCACGCGAGGGCTTCGAGTGCGTTTGATCCAAGAAGAATTTGATGAAGTGAAGGAGGCATGGGCAAACCGAGACCTGGTCTCCCTGGCCAAAGAATTGGCAGACCTATTGTATGTGGTGTACGGCACAGCCGTCTCCTGTGGCATCGATATGAAACCGGTTTTTCGGGAAGTCCACCGGTCGAATCTCAGTAAAGTCGGCGGATACAAGCGAGACGACGGAAAATGGATCAAACCCACGACCTATTCGCGTGCCGATATTGCCCCACTGCTCGCCCTCCAGCGAGAGGGGCGGTCGGCAGTCATGGAAACAGGCAGCATTGAATACGAATCGCATCGATCTTGAATGAAGAGAGGTTGATGAAGGAACCCCACTGTCCGCAGTGTGGAACGTCCTTTGTTCGAGTGACCAGCCAAGGAAATCGGCCGGAGCGGCTGTTCAGTCTCTTAAATTTCTATCCCTTCCGCTGTCAATTGTGCACCCAACGGTTTCGTGTGTTCTGGCCGGTGGCGCGGGGCGCCACGCAACTCTTTGACCGGCGCCAGTATCGGCGCCTGACGACGTCCTGCCCAGTGACCTTCGTCACCGATCAATCGACGCGGAGCGATCTTGCGACCGACATTTCGATGGGGGGATGCACGCTTCAAACAAACTCTCCTCTCCCGAAGGGGGCGTTTGTCGAGCTGCAATTAGCGCCGTCTCCCGGGGAACCGGCGATTAAAATCGAGACGGCGATGGTGTGTTCTGTAAGAGACAAATCCGTCGGCGTGCAATTCTTGGAATTTGAGCCGGTAGACAAGCACCGCCTCAGTCAATATGTGCACGGGTTACTCCTCAGCCAGAACGGTTCATCCGAAGCCAGCGTCTAAGCTAGGCCCCAAGTCTCACCAGCAAATTGTCGATCAGGCGAGTGTGGCCGATCTTGACAGCTCCTAGCAGTACGGCGCCCTTCGAGATCTTCGTCACCGGTTCCAAGGTCTTCGCATCGCAGACGGCCAAATACTCCACACGAGCCAGCGGTTCAGACCGGACCATCGCGCGCATCGCTCGGATGATCTGCGTGCCTCCCCGCTCTCCGGAATGAATGGCTTGTTTCCCAACATGCAACGCCCTGTAGAGAATCGGGGCGGCTCGACGTTGAGCAGGAGTGAGATACCTATTGCGGGAACTGAGGGCCAACCCGTCGGACTCGCGTACGGTGGGATGGATGATGATCTTCGCACCAAGGTTCAAATCGGCAACCAGCCGCCGGACCAGCAACGCTTGCTGATAGTCCTTTTGTCCGAACAGGACAACTTGCGGACGAACCAGAGCGAGCAGTTTAGTCACCACCGTCGCCACACCCTGAAAGTGATGTGGCCGCGCTTCCCCTTCCCAGAGGCGGGCTAAACCAGGTACCGACACGGTAGCCTGAAAGCCGGGCGGATACATCGCGTCGGTGGTCGGCGCAAAGAGCACATCCACACCTTCATCCCGGCACAGGGCTCGATCGGCCCTCCGCGGTCGAGGATAGTTCGAAAGGTCTTCTCCGGGACCAAACTGCGCGGGATTGACAAAGAGGCTCACGACAAGCGCATCGCAGGAGAGACGCGCCGCGCGAATCAGCGCGCGATGCCCTGCATGCAGGGCCCCCATTGTCGGCACGAACCCGATCGTCACGCCTTCACGAGAGAGGCCGGCGCTCCAGGCGGCCATGGCCGCGGGAGAGGTCAACGTCCTCACGCGTGGGACTCTTCCACCGGTTGCGGGCTGCAGGCTGGACGCGACCCATACCGTGGGCTGGGCTGCGGATCGAGCCGACGTACCACCGACCCATCGACGAGTTGAGCGAGAAGGTCATTCACCGTTTGATTCAGGGCAGGATGGCGCCAATCCGGATGAAGCTCGGCCAGGGGTGCCAGCACGAACCGGCGTTGATGAAGTCGCGGGTGCGGAACGACTAATTCTGGCTCGTTGAGCGTTTGTGTGCCGTAAAATAATATATCGAGATCGATGGTCCGGGGACCTTTTCGATGCTCCAAATCGCGACCCAAGGCTTTCTCAATCTCCCGACACACCTCAAGGAGACTGCGTGGGGTCAAGTCGGTCTGCAGACGAACGGCGCCGTTTAAGAACCAGCCGGAGCCCGGTTGAGCCCCGTCGTTCACCGGCTCGGCTTCGTAGAGAGACGACACACCCGTGATCTGTGAATGCGGCAGTAAACTGAGTAACGTGACCGCACGATCGCAATAATCGAGGCGATTCCCCACATTGGAGCCGAATCCGATAAAGACCGTTTCCATAACCAGCAAACGTGACACGTGATGCGTGACGGGTTAGGAGCGAGGGTTGATCTCATCACCTGTCACCCGTCACGGTATTTAGAATCCAGCTTTGCGAATTCGCTCCACCGCTTCAGCCAACCGCTCTTTCGAGGTAGTCACGGTCATTCGGATGTAGCCTTCGCCCGGTGCGCCAAATCCATTTCCCGGTGCCGTCACGATGCCGGCCTTCTCAAGCAAGTGCGCGGTGAAGGAGGCGGAAGTATACCGCTTGGGCACGGTCACCCACACATAGAACGCAGCCGGCGGAGGATCGACTTCTAGGCCGAGTTTCTGCAAGCCAGGGATCAACACGTCGCGTCGCTCTTGATAGATCTTCCGCAAGCTGTCCGTGACGTGATCGTCCAAGTTGAGCGCGGTGATGCCCGCCTCCTGAATCGCTTGGAAAGCCCCTGAATCCAGGTTGCTCTTCACCTTGCCGAGTCCCGCGAGCACGTGCTTGTTGCCGACCGCAAAGCCGATGCGCCACCCGGTCATGTTGTAGGTCTTCGAGAGCGAGTGGAACTCAATTCCGACATCCTTCGCCCCCTCCGCTTCCAGAAAGCTGGCGGGACGCTGGCCGTCGTAGAAAATTTCCGAGTAGGCGGCGTCATGACACACGATGATCTGATGTTCTTGCGCGAAGGCCACCACGCGTCTGAAATATTCCTTGCTCGCGATGACCGATGTGGGATTGTTCGGCGAGTTGAGAAACATCAGCTTGGCCTTCCGTGCGACATCCTTGGGAATCGCCGAGAGCTCCGGCAAGAAGCCGTTCTGTTTTGTCAGCGGCATGATGTGCGACACCCCGCCGGCGAAACCAGTTCCGACGGGATAGACGGGATACCCGGGGCTCGGCACGAGTACCACATCGCCCGGATCGATAAAAGCCAGCGGAACATGCCCTATGCCCTCTTTCGAGCCGATCAAGGTGAGAATTTCTGACGCCGCGTCCACGGTCACATGAAACCGCCGCTTATACCAATCGGCGACGGCTTGCCGGAACGAGAGCATGCCTTCATAAGACGGATACTGATGGTTCTTGGGATCCGCCGCCGCCTGCTTGAGCCGCTCGATTATCGGCGCCGGAGTCGGTAGGTCGGGATCGCCGATCCCAAGATTGATAATGTCCACCCCGCGCGCGACCGCCTTCTGTTTCATCTCATCGATCGCAGCGAACAGATAGGGCGGCAATGTCTTGATGCGGTTTGCATATTCGATGGGAAATCCAGACATTCGGCCGAACTCCTTTCTTACAAGCAATTCTCCGTCGTCAGCCATCAGCGTTCAGTCGAGAGTTCAGAGCTGAACGCTGATCGCTGAGAACCTTCTAGGCTGCTAAGCCTACTGTATGAAGCCCATGGCAATCAACGCGACGAGTCGAGGAGATGATCCAGCAGTCGGTCAGCCATGCCATGCAGCGCGGGCAGATGAGGCACAGCCGTGGTAATCACTTGTCTTGCGGTTAGTTTGGTTTTGATCAAATCCGGCACGCATTCCCGACAGAGGGCTTCTATGCCCGTCTGCTCCATCTCCAGATGGAACAACACCCCATAGGCATGCGACCCATACCGAAAGGCTTGGAGCGGAGCGACCTCCGAGCGGGCTAGCGGAACGCAATCCTTCGGCAAGTCGAAAATCTCACCGTGCCATTCGAATACGTCAAACGATTCGGATAAGGCTCCAAACACTGGATCCTCTTTCCCATCATCGGAGAGGCGAATCGGAGTCATGCCGATTTCAGGCGCGCGACCGGGAAACACGGTTGCTCCCAGCGCCTTAGCCATGAACTGACTGCCCAAACAGATTCCCAGTACCGGTCTATTGGCAAGCATCGCTGAGCGGATGAATGCCGTCTCCTCAGCTATCCAGGGATCGGAGTCGTTTACCGACATCGGCCCGCCCATGACGATCAACAGATCGCCCGGATCTGTGGGGAGACCGGCTTTCGGAACCAGACAGCGCTCGATCGCTACACCGCGCCGCGCAAGCCCCGCTGCGAAAGCGCCAAGACCCTCAAAAGCAACATGTTGTAAACAGACTGCGCGCATGGAGAGCAACTCTAAACGTCCACTCGACGGTGGGCGCTTTTCGGGGCAGGAGGGAGATCTGCGTGCACATCATCGTAATCTGCAAATTGACGTGTTAGTAATCTCTGGCTGGAGTCCGTTTCACCCGACGGAGTCATTACACCAATTCTCATAGTTACTTCAAGTTCTCATAGTTACTTCAAGCCGAACTCAATCGAAGGTAAGATGAAATCACAGCAATCGAGGCTTGTTGACTCAATTCTTCGATGGGTATAGTGTATGGCTCTGATAGCGTTCGTTAGGTGATGGAGTTCACCGAGAACCGCCTCAGGCAAAAGCTCAGGCTGATAACTCCTACCACGAGGTAGGAGTTTGTAAACAAGTGGCTCCTACCGTAAGACAGCGGTAGGAGCTTTTTTTTTGGAATAAACACCCATGCGAATGGAACAGTCCGGGCCTCTACTGGCGCAATACCTCCACAACAACATTAGTAAGGACCTTCTTGCTCAGCTGAGCCTATTGCTACGGCTTGAGCGCGGCATGGTTCTCATCATTGCATCATATGCGATGGCGATTGGATTACTTATGCTCGCGGTTCCGATCGCTGTTCAGGAACTCGTCAGCACGTTCTCCTTTGCCGTTCAGCCGATCATGGTGTACACGCTGGCACTAATCGTCACGGGCATGCTCACCGGGGTCGCGGCATTTCGCGTGCTTCAAGCTCGTGCCGTGGAGACCCTCAGTCAGCGCGTCTATACCCGGATTGCCCTGGCGTTCACCAACGCACTCCCTCGGATGTTGGAACCATCATTTCTCCCGCAACATGCTCACCGCTTTGCGGAAGCGGATTCTCTCACCCGTGCGCTGGTGGCTATGATTGCGGATCTCTTCAATGTCGCCGTTGTAGGGACGATCGGGATGACCATGCTTATGGTCTATCATCCCTATTTCGTTTTGTACGATATCGCCCTGCTGACCGGATTTGTCGTGTTGCTCGCAGTCTTTGGTCGCGGCGGATTTTTGATCACGCTCGAAATGTCTCGATTGAATTATGAAATCTTTAACTGGATTCAAAACGTGAGCCGCAATCTCCCGCACCTTCGCGCCATCGGAGAAAGTCCGTTCTTGCTCAGGAAGACGGACGATTTGACTCAAACCTATGTGAGAATTCGACAACAACGATCGGATATTCTGACGGGCCGCCAGTACAAGGTTGCCGCGCTTTGGCAAGTTGTTGGTCATAGCGGACTCATTGTGACGGCAGGTTTGCTCGTGGTGGATGGACAACTGACGGTCGGACAATTCGTTGCCGCTGAACTGATAGTCGGTAATCTACTGTTGAACATGGATACGCTGGCACGGCGAATGGTGCATGTGTTCTTTGCGCTTGTGTCCTTTCGGGAACTGGCGGGAGTCTTTCGACTACCGCAGGACAGCCATAGTGAGAAAGTACGTGTTCCTTTCTCACGGTATGCCGAAGAAGGCCTCAGAGTCACATGTCGGAACCTCTCATACACACCTGAAGGTAAGAAGAGCCTCTTCCAGAATTTCGATATGGAGGTAGCCCCAGGAGAAAAAGTCGCGGTTCTGTGCCAAAACAGTACAATGAAGACGATTCTAGCCAAGCTCTTAGCCGGACTCTCTAGTCCATCAACAGGTGTCGTCCGTTACAATGATATGAATCTGGTTGAGATCAGCCTCGATACTATTAATGAGTGCCGTGGTCTCGTTCTCGACTCCCATCCCACCCTTTTAGAAGCCACGATTGAAGAAAACCTCACACTCGGGCGTGCATCCATCACCTACGATGATATCCAATGGGCATTGCATTTCGCCGAGCTGGATGCCGAGGTGGATGCGATGCCGCAAGGGATGACGACATTGATCAGCGCAACCGCAAGTGAGCTGAACCTCAGCCAGATCCTGCGTCTACTTGTTGCAAGGGCTGTCGTCATTCGTCCGCGACTGCTGATTCTTGACGGGACGCTCTATGGCTTGGTCCCGGCGCTACGAGAAGTTATTCTTCGCCGGATGTGTTCCAAAGAGGAGCCCTGGACCGTGATCTTTGTAACCGACGATCCTCATTTCGATAAGCATGTGGATCATAGGATAGTCGTGAGTAACAAGTGACCTTTAAACAGTAGCACAAAGTGTTCGCCTGTTGGTGCGGAGGGCAAGAGAGTCCAAACTGGAACATTCGGAGCCAGAAAAAGAATCTCCAGACATTACTTCATGAAACAAGACTGTTCCATCAGATTCTTGCCTCCTATCTCCCACCCTAGCTGTTTCCGAAGCTGACGCGTACAATTGCGTTATGCGCCACCATATTAAGTCTGCTGACGAACTAGCCTGGTTATTGACTCACACGCAAGGGTTTCGCAACGGATACGTCACGGATATCCACGTCTCGAAGCGGCGTTTGTTCGATGAAGCTTCCAGGCGCGATGTTCTTGCCGGCACGATGGTGACCACGATGATCCGCTATCAAGTGCGTGGAGTGATGCGGGTAGCGAAACTGACGATGAGTGGGGTCACCGACTTTTCCATTTTTGAGCAAGAGGGAGCGGACTGTTCAAGACTCGATGTGATCCAAGCGGAAGCGAGCGGCGATTGGCTGCGTTTCTGGTTCGACCCGCAGGGCGAGCTTTATGTCGTCTGTGAAGAGGCCGATGTGGAAGAAGTGTCGACTCCACTCATCGAAGCCCGGCAGACGGACCGTATGGCGCAATGGATCTTTCAGGCAGAGACGCCAAACGGTCCGAGCGTCGAGTGGCTCCTGGCCCAGCTCGATCATGCGGGATTCCCCTGCTCCTGGCGGGCGATGACTGCGCAGCGCGCCGGCCATCCGTCGATCCAGCGAGAGGGCGATCTGATTCCCGCTGGTGATGAAGGAGCTGCCCAGACAAAGTCGGTTCACGTGATGGTCTATGAGGGGCTCGACGGTCCGGGCTTCGGGATTGTCTTGCGGCTGATCGGAAATCCGGATCGTTCAACCGGACGAGTCCTGGGACTTCTGGCCGACCTCATCGCGCAACGATTCGCCGGCCAATGTCTGGTGGGAAATACGATTATTCCAGGTACAGGGTGGCTGAGTTGGAAGGCAATCGAGTCAGGAGATTCGGCGGATGTTTAGTCTTAGTCCGTAATCGAGAAGGAGAGCGTACTGCACCTGCCTCAGCTCAGACGGCCATTGGACCAATGGCCGTGGCCGTTCCCATTGCCGTTTGTATAGCCTGTTGAGCCGTGGCCATTCCCGTTGCCGTGGCCGTTTTTTCCGTTCACACATTCCACAAGATGCCAGAACCGAAGCGGGTTGACCTTTTCTTTTCGGGCTATCTGTAGGGTCGTCCCCTCCAGCACCGTGTTCAAGGACAGGTCCGTGCGCCATCCCAGGTGTTTGGTCAAGGGAGAAATGACTTTTTCAACTGCCGCGATGAGCTTGTTCCCATTGCTGAAATGATTCAGCATCACGATCCGCCCGCCCGGCCGGCAGACGCGGATCATTTCGTTGACTACCCGGCGATAGTCCGGCACGGCCGTCACGACATAGGCGGCCACCACCATATCGAAACTGTCGTCCTGAAATTCCATCGCCCCGGCGTCCATCTTGAAGAGCTGCACGTGCGCCAAATCGTGTGCGTTCGCGCGTTTCTTGGCTTTGTCCAGCATCCCTATGGAGAGATCGATGCCGACGATCTGACAGTGCCGGGGATACATCGGCAGCGCGAGCCCCGTGCCGACCCCCACTTCGAGGACTCGTTCATTAGGCTGCACGTTCAAGTGGCGAATCGCCGACTCACGTCCTTCATGAAAGACTTTTCCGAAAATTTGGTCGTAGACACCGGCATAGGACGTATACACTCGCTCGACTTTCTGAAGATCCATGTAGCCTCCGGGCCCCAGACATTCCGATTTTCGCTCACCCCGAACCGCGGGGCGAGCCAACGTCGACAAGAATCGTGGGGGAAATTCCTAAAAAAGGCGGGGAACCTAACTGGTGAAACGAGGGGCCCGCCTGAACAAAAGCATCTTACTCTAACGAAGTCGTACGACTGAGTCAACAGTTTCGTCTGCGAAGCTGTTCGTAGGTCGGAAACCTCACACCTTCGTACGGACCGTTCATAAAGCATGTCGCGCGAGAGACAAGGTCCAACCCCTGCGGTGCGATGTTTCCTCTCCACCTTCTGGAAGGGCTGGAGGACCCACGCCTCCATCGTCGACGCCGATGTTCATCGTCAGTGTTTCCACTGCTCCCCGATGTGATAAGGTACGCGTCATGTTGCTGGCCGGCATCTTCGCGGCAGTATTGTTCCTTGGCCTCGTAGCTGGAGACTGGTTCTATTTCGTCAGCCTGTCGCCCGATGCAAGCCGCTACGGGTGTGGTGTGGCGCGGACCACCGAGTGCGCATCTGGGGCGACGATACCGCAGCTCGAAAAACGGTTCGACCGCAACGGCCTGCTCGCGCTCCCACATGGCGTGGCGCGCCTGTATCCAAAAGACCGGCGAATTTTGCTTCGTCCGCAGTATCATCTTTTTTCGCTCCGTTTTAGAACGGCCTGGCCGCTCAAGGGCTCGATTGATCTGACCCCCCACGGCACTGATCTACGGCTGCTCTGCATCAAGCGGATTCCCTGGTCCTCCGCCATCATCACAATGTTGTGGTTTGCGCTGGTCGGATTCGGCACAGTGGGATTTCTCCTCACCTATCTCTTTCAAGGAGGCTTAGCATCGATGAGCGGCGTCTTGATGGGAGCCGGCATTACGGGACTGGGCGTGCTCGTCCTCGCATTCGGTCTCCTGACTATCACGTTGGCTTATCGGCTGGAAGACGGTCGGCTGACGAAAGTCTATGAAGAGTTACGCGTCGTGCTGGACCTCCGGCCGACTTCGACCTGACGCTACTCAAGACAGGCGTCAAGCAACCCGTCGTATTCTTCCGGCAAGTCGAGACTCTGACGCGATCGAGCCAGGCCGGCGATGATCCCACGATGCTTGCGGTTCAACCCTGAGGCCACGAAGGCGGCACGATACTGCGCCCATTGCAAGGCCGGATCGGCGGCGATGCGATCGCGCTCTGTCGCCGGCAGCGTTTTCAGCGCCGTGGCCAGTTGGGTGAGCGCTTTCTCGACGCTGTGGTATGGAGGGGCTAGTTGCAGCCGCGCATAAAAGAATTCCAGGCGCCCACGGAACTCATCGCGCAGCTGTTGAATGATATCTGGCGTCGAGGGCAGCGGTTCGCCGGGCTTGTGCTGCGTCACGATCGGAAGCATACGGGAAGGTCAACGGAACAGGCAAGCCGGGAAATCTATTTCATGTGCGGTCATCGAACGGGAATCGATGGCACAGGAGCCGAACGGGACGAAGGCTGTCGAGACGCATGTACTGCGTTATGCCAGGCTGGCCGCGAGGGGCGTCACGTTCAAGCACACCAACTCAGTCCCCTGCTCTGTGAGATGTAACGCGGTGAGCGACGCATGGTCGATACGGGCCTGCCGGATCGCCACAAAGTCCAGATGAAGATAGTGCGCCAACACTGTGCGGATCACATCCGCATGCGACACGAACAGCGAACTCCCGCCGACCACCTCAACAGCAGCCAGCTCCACGGCAGCCACGGCGCGTGCTTGCACTTCTACTAACGTCTCGCCGCCGGGAGGACGCGCCTCGTGAGGGCTCGTATAAAAATTCTGCTTCGCCGGCTCCTGTGCAATATCTCTCCAATACCGATTGATCCAATCGCCAAAACCAATTTCGCTCAAGCCCGAAGTCGGACGGACCGGAAGAGCCAGACACGAAGCCAGGATCTCCGCGGTTTGCAGGGCTCTCGTTACGGGACTGGAGAAAAGCGCGCCGATCGCACGACCTTTCAGAAAGATTGCCAGTTCCTCGGCTTGACGTGTGCCGGTACTATTCAAGGGAATCGGCTGAGCGCCCATGATCTGGCCGCTACGATTCCAGTCCGTCTCGCCATGTCGAACAAGTAGGATGGTCGGCATCGTGTATCTGCTGAGACCCGATTCGTCAGTTGGAAGAAACTGTGGACGAGAGGGTCAGCGGAAGAGCCACCCAGGTTTCACCCCCATCCGCCGAACGATAGAG
>JBQTHT010000121.1:0-21150 GCA_052389595.1 Nitrospiraceae bacterium | reverse complement strand
GGCGAGCAAGCTCACTAATGCGTGCATGGCTAGGACTCCTTTCTACAATCGGGAGAATGAGATGATGAAAGATAGTGAGTCTTTCATCATTACGCAAGAGATGGACGAGTCTTTGGATAGTTGAAGGATTTGCTTGGACCCAACGACTACTTGGCGCCGCGGCCGGCCTTGGGCAAGAGCGTGTCGATGAGACTCGGCGGCCGTTCCTGGTAGTCGGGCGGGAACAGGTTAAACCGTCGCCAGAGTTCGTACCACAATGGGACGCGATTGAGGATCACCCATCCCATGGTTTTTGTCCCCTGCCGAACATGGTCTTGCTCCGGCCAAGGCCTGTCATCGGGATCAGGAATCACCCAGAAACGAAAGTTACCCTTCCCGTCATCCACTTGGTCGATGACTTTAATCACACCACCGAAGGTACCGGCCATGATCTCGGGCCATGCCGGAAGAGGAATAGCCGGGATGCCATAGAAGAGGAGGCGAACCTTCCGGCCGACATTGAGGAGAGGAGCATCCAACCCGTCGGCGACCATCTCAATAGCTTTGTCAGCGCTCGTCGGAGAAAGTCGAACGAGTTTATCCCCCTGCTTGACCGTTTCACCGACACCGGTCTGAGCCATCTTGACGACCGTCCCGTCCATGGGAGCGAGAATGCGGCCCGCGATCCGTCGTTGCGTCGCGTTGGAGAGACGGAGTTCGAGGTCAGCCAGTTCATTGCTTGCTCTCGCCGCATCGGCAAATGCTCCATCGCGGCCCGCCTCCGCATCGATGAGACGCTGCAAAACCTCGGCATTGATCTGATCCCGGCCAAAACTCAACGCTCTCATCCCTTGTTGAGCGGCTCTCAGCATGGCCTGTGCGCCTTGGAAATCGGCTTTGCTGGCAATCGCCGACTGAATCGTCAATTCCAACTCGCGTTGGGACACCAGTCCCTGTTCCACGAGCAGCCGGTGTCGATCCACATTTAACTCTGCCGTGTCCACCGCGATCTTGGCAGCGGCGACTTTCTGCTGCGCTTCTCGAACCTTGTTGTCCGCCTCGATTACGCGAGCTTCGGCGGACGGAACGGCTGCCTTGACGAGGTTTTGCATCTCTTTGATGCGCTTGTCTAATTGGTCGGCGCGCTCCAAGGAGGCCTTGCGGTTCTCGCTCAGGGCTTTCTTCCGTTGTTCAAGGAGGTTCAGCAGATCCGGCGCCATGAAATTGGGATCCCAGTCGTCCAATTCGAGAATCAGATCACCTTGCTTAACCCGAACCCCCTCAAGGACGTGCCATTTCTTGAGGCGGCCGGTGATTTGCGCTTCGATATCCTGTGGTCGTTCGTAGGGTGAGTAGGCGGAAAGCTGACCGGTGACCGTGATGGTTTGGGTCCACGGGACAAACGCAATAGTCAGGGCGAACAGAAGAACCAGCGTGAGCGCCAGCCGGGAAGAGAAGCGGAGACGCTCCGGTATTTGGACGGCTTCCCAGGATTGAAGCTTCGTCGACGTGGCAAGATCATCGATGACGATCTCGTCCAAGCCGCTGGGCTGGTTGACGAGGGATCTGACCTTGCTCTTTAGTCCGTCTCCGAGCCGCTGCACCCTGGCCTCCAGAATGATCCTGGTGGGGCAAATTATCCATATCATAGAGGATTTCTGATCAACCGGTCAATTCATCCTGCTTCCCAGGCAGATTTGTGGACCTTGACCCCTATATTCAGAACGGCTACAAAGTGTGTTATGCGAAGCCTTTCGTTATGAAATCGCCGAATTCGAGGAGAATGAGTCCTAGACGGAACGAGCGCAAGCCGTTGGTGGGCGTACTGGGAGGGAGCAAATCGGATTTCTCGATTTTGGAGAAAGCGGTGGCTGTGTTGACCGAACTCGGAATACCGAACGAACTCCTGGTTGTGTCGGCTCACCGGACGCCGGACCGTCTGTTCGCGTACGCCGAACAGGCCGCTGGTCGGGGCATCGAAGTGATCATTGCGGGAGCAGGCGGGGCAGCGCATTTACCCGGCATGCTGGCAGCGAAGACGCATCTACCGGTCATCGGTGTGCCGATCCCAACCGAAAATTTGCGTGGCCTAGACTCCTTGTTGTCTATCGTGCAGATGCCGCGCGGTATTCCGGTGGCCACGGTGGCCATCGGCGCGGCGGAGAACGCCGGTCTTCTTGCCGCACAAATACTTGCCGGCCGCGATTCGGCCATCTTGACACGCCTACAGCGGTTTCGCGCCGAGCAGGCGCGTGCTGTCCTCGAATCTCAGGGCCGTCCCGATCCATTTTCTCGTCGCACGACCCGAACTGTGAAGAGCCGCCGCCCGTGAAATCTTCGCCTCTCGTTCCCGGTGCGGTGATCGGTATCCTCGGTGGCGGGCAGTTAGGAGCGATGTTTGCCGCCGCTGCCCGGCGCCTGGGCTATGGTATTGCCGTGTGGGACCCTGATCCCGAAGCTCCCGCGCATCGGATCGCTGATCGCTCATTCGCCGCCCCTTTTTCAGACGACTCCGCGCAAAGGGCTTTTTCTCAAGTCGCTGCCGTGGTGACGTACGAATGGGAAAATATTCCCGTCTCCGTTTGTGAAGCGCTGGAACGTCATCATCCTGTCAGGCCCGGCAGTCGAATTTTACGAATTCTTCAAAATCGGGTGAAGCAAAAGCAATTTTTGGCGGCAGGCCATCTGCCCGTGCCTCCGTTTGTGCCTATAAGGACGCCCGATGAGTTGACGAATGCGGAGACCCTCGGGTTTCCATGTCTCTGTAAGACCGCCACCGCTGGGTACGACGGCAAGGGGCAATGGAAAATTTCAACACGCCAGGACATTCCTTCTATCCAGGAACGCCTCAAAACCTTAGGATCCGAGACAGGCTGGGTGCTGGAGCGCTTTCTTGATTTTCAGTGTGAGATCTCCGTTCTGATCGTTCGCGGACAGGACGGAGATTGCCGAGCCTATCCTCCTGTTGACAACATCCATGAAGGTGGAATTCTTCGTGTGACCCGTATTCCGGCGGATCTTGAACACGATTGTGCAGCACAAGCTGTCGTGCTCGCGAAAAACACCGTGGAGTTACTGGAAGGTGTGGGACTCTTCTGCGTCGAGATGTTCGTGATGAAAGATAGAGAGTTATTCATCAATGAGGTCGCCCCCCGACCTCATAACTCGGGGCATTACACTTTGGACGCTTGCACGGTGTCTCAGTTCGAGCAGCAAGTCCGAGCCGTCTCCGGGCTGCCGCTGGGGGAAGTTCGTCTCCTCACTCCGGCGGTGATGGTCAATCTTATCGGAGACGAGTCTCTGAGGCTTGCAACCGGTGAATCTCGACGTGAGCTTCTGGGCGTGGCGGGAGCTTCGCTGTATCTCTATGGCAAACGCACCGTGCGTCCCGGACGCAAAATGGGACATGTCACGTTTGTTGCCGAGAAACCCGAGGTAGCCTGGGATGCCGCCATGAGGATGCGAGAACAGTTGGGGCGCACAAAGGCATGAAGAGGAGAGGTCATTTCTCGCGGATAGCGTCAAGTCTTTCGTCTTGCCACAGACCATGTTGACTCATCGATCTCTTGCTTGCGTGCTGTGTATCGTGGTGCATCTGGGACTGCTTCCCGCCTGTTCAACTACGAAAGTGGGCGGCCAAGCTTCCCCCGGTGGACAGCCGATTGCCGCGCCACAAGCCCAACACAAGCAAGAGGTGTTTTTCGAGTTTCAGACTCTGCCCGGCGATACGTTCATTGTGAAGTTGATTGACGTTGAGAAAATCAAAGAGGCCAGAGAAATTCTTCAGAAGAAATATCAAAAGCACGTCGTGGGGACCATCGTCAAATCCCCTCAACCCTATAACAAGCCCTGGAGATATCATCTGGCCCCCAATTCCATCGAGTTTGTGTTGGTGACCGATCAGGCTTGTGATGGAGCCATCCGTTATGTTGAGGATCGCTTGAACGCGGTTGGGGTAAGTATTCTGCCGGAACAGCGATGGTGTCCATCAACGTCAAGACTTGTCAGAGAAGTGATGTCGGTGCAGTCGAGCCGCTAGCCATCAGAGTTGTGGTCGCACCCGCGTGATAGAGCGCCTCGGTCAGTTCTGAATCAAGAACCCGGCCGCCTCCCCATCCTTCGACTGTTCGTTTTTGTGAAGGCCAGTTGTCGGAAAGACCATTCTGTCCAATGGTCCGAGTCGTTCACTATTGAAAAGTCTCAAGATCCTGTCGAACCAGGGAGGGTACAAAAATTGCTGCAGTCCTCCGCATGTTTATCATGCTTATGATGATAACGATCAAGCGCACGCGATGCCACCTGTGACACCGTTTACCCCCGCAACAGCGGCCGCCGGTCTTGCTGGACTCCTGACCAACCCCCGTTCACGATTCACTCTTCTCCAGAGCCTGGTCGGCATCATTCTGTCGTATGAACTGCTTTTCAGTCAGGGGTCGGTCATCAACCGAGGGACGAGCGACATCTTGGTCATTGGGCTCCTGCTGGTAATCATCGGCGTGCTCGTTCTGCCGTGTAGAATCTTGAACAGTGGATGGTTTCCCGGCGTGCTCGTCGGCTGCAACACCGTGATCGTGACGGCGACGATTTATCTGTCCGGCAATGGCAAGCCGGAGCTCTACCAAGCCTATTTTCTTCTCATCCTGATTGCCGCCTCCGTCCGAACCTTACGCCAGATGCTGGGCCTTTCCTTGGTTCTCTGTCTTGGTTACAGCGTCGTGTTGTATGAAGGTCTGGTCGAGACGGGCAACCTGTCGGTCGGCCAGTTATTGGGAATCCCAGTTTTGCTCATGATGGCGGTGTTTTATGGGATTACATTGGAAGCGCTGACGGAAGAGCGACAACAGAAAGCGAGTTTGCTGACGGATATCGAAGATCTCAAACAGACGGAGACGAGACTGCAATCGTCGCGCAGCGAACTTGAAAGACGCCTTGTAGAACTCAAGGCGGAGGTGACGCGGGTCAACGGGGAAGTGCGAGCGGGTGTTCTGGAGCGGAAAGGACTGGAACAGCAGTTGCGTGAAGCTGAGAAAATGGAGGCGACCGGGCGGATTGCCAAAGGCATGGCGCAGGAGTTCAGCCATCTCTTAACGGTCATCGGTAGGTCCACGGGGGTGATATTGTCGAGACTCAAGCCCAATGATTCCCTCCTCGAACCGGTAGAAACCATCTTTAAGACAGGTGAACGAGCGGCAATGCTGACGACGCAACTCCTGTCCTTGGGCGAATCGGGAGAGTTGCAGTGTGAGATTCTTTCGCTCGATGCGGTCGTCACCGAATCGCAACACATTCTGCGAAGCCTCCTACCTTCAAACATCGATCTTCGCCTCGAGCTGAGTCCTGGTCCGACGTTGGTTCAGATCAACAGGGATCAGATCGATCAGGTTCTTCTCCATCTGGTGACCAATGCGCGAGATGCCATGCCCAATGGAGGCCAGCTCTTGATTCAGGTCAAGCCGATGCAGAGAGAGGTTTCTACGAAACGGCCGGTAGAAAGGGTTGTCACGAAGCCTGCAGTGACGCTGATGGTAAGCGATACGGGCGGCGGGATGAATGTCGACACGCAAGCCCTGGTCTTCGAGCCGTTTTTCTCAACCAAGGAGGCGAACATCGGGCTTGGGCTGACCACCGTGTATGGGATCATCAAGCGGAGCGGAGGAAAGGTCGCAGTCCACAGCACGCCGGGCCAAGGCACGAGTGTGATCGTGTCCCTGCCCCGAGCGGATGCGGCTCCCATGAGCGCCCAGAAGGCGGCGAGCACAGCGCTTTCGGCAAGAGGGAGTGAGACTGTCCTGCTCGTTGAGGAAGACGTTATTCTACGCAAACTCGCGCTCTCCACCCTGGCTCGATATAAGTATCATGTTCTGGAAGCGGGATCGGCGGTTGAAGCGTTGATGGTGTCGCAAAAATATACGGGAGCTGTGGATCTAGCGGTGAGCCAGTTACTCATGCCCGATATTAGTGGCAAAGACCTGGCCAAGCGCTTGAGCGTTCAGCATCCTCGCATGAAAGCCCTCTTTGTCTCAGGATACAGCGATGATACGATTGTCCATCACAGGATCAATCCACGGTGTGTTCTCCAGAGGCCGTATCGCCAGCAGGTCTTGGTCGAGAAGGTTCGAGAAGTGCTGGATTGGAATTAGCGCCGGAGCCGATGGCCGAAAGGTATTCACTCTTCAGAAACGATGCTTGCTTGGCGCGAAAAAGCGGACATCGGGACGTTTGAACAGACCGATCAAGGCTATGCCCGCGACGAACCCTCCGATATGAGCAAAAAAAGCCACGCCAGCCCCTTGATTCCCTAGGTTCATTCCTCCGCTGAGCACTTGCATCACAAACCAAAGTCCCAACACGAGGCCGGCGGGCACGTACATCGTGCGGGAGGCCAGGCCGAGGGGAATGAACACCAGCACGTGGGCACGGGGAAACAGAAGCAAATAGGCGCCCAACACACCGGAAATCGCGCCGCTCGCCCCGACCATGGGAATAGTAGAGGCAGGATCTGTCACTGCGTGACTGAGCGCCGCGATGATGCCGCACAGGGCATAAAAGATCACAAATTTAACGTGGCCCATCACATCTTCGATGTTGTTCCCAAAAATCCAGAGGTACAACATGTTTCCAATCAAGTGCATCCACCCTCCATGGAGAAACATGCTGGTGAATAGTGTCGCGAAGGGCGGAATGTTGGCGAACTCCGGAGGCAGAGCGGCATGACCGAACACCGCTGCGGGAATCGCTCCATACTGAAACACGAAGGCTTCTCCAGGCTCTGCCGGCAATGAGACCTGGTAGAAAAAGACAAGCACGCACGTGGCGATAAACGCAACCGTGAAAAAAGGAACCGTTTCAGTCGGATTGTCGTCGTGAAGTGGGATCACAAGCGACCGATTAGGTTTTTTTGGTGGTGAGCATGCGAGGGAGGGTCGCCATGTCCGGAAGCGATCCGTCAGGAGTCAAAGGCACCGAGAAGCCCGCTGCATGCGTATGCCCTCCTCCCCCAAAGGAGGCGGCGATGTTCCCCACGTCGGTTCCGTCCTCTCGTGAGCGAAGGCTGTAGTAGCGACGACCGTCGCGGTCATGCCAAATGATGCAGAACGGATGATCGGCGGACAGACGCTCTCCGATCTGACTCGTCAATACGGCACTCTGGACAGCGGGGACCACGGCTCCTTGAAACGTCACCATGATGGCTTGCGCGGCGAGTTTTCCGACGAGCTCGTTTTCGTACCGAAGAATCGCCCGCCCTTCCTGTTCCAGGTCGTTCTGCTGAAAGTTGTCCCACAAGCGGAAGTCGAATGGGTAAGAAGCCAGCGCCGCATTAATCTCCCGACTCAAGGGCAACGCCCACTCCCAGAGATCTTTATCCTGGATGTACTGAAGCAGCCAAGGCGCCGGGACATTGTGCGCCCATTCCCAGGCCAGGACTGCCCCGGATTTTTTTAGATCAAAATATGCGAAGGAAAGGCCGGCCAGGGCTTTCTCTGCGGTAATATGGTGATCGAGCACGATCAGACTGGCACTATCCCGTGCCATGGCCTCAAGCGTCTGCCGAGCATAACTGAAATCGACCATCACAATCCGCTGCTCTTCAATACCTTGAGGTGGAGGGGTCCCGTGTTTCACCGGAACAAATTGAGCGGAAGGAAAGCGTTTCCAAATCGCCCAGGCAGCGCCAAAACCATCTACGCATTCGGCATGGTATAAGACCATAGTCGGCGCTTGTGAAGATGTATTTGAGGAGAGGCCCATCGGCACAGCATAGCATGATTCTCGCGCGGCGGCCAAAGTTGGCTCCCTACCGAGGACGGAGGAGCGACGACATTCAAATTTTTATCGCGTGAGCGGGAGAGGCGGGGTCTGGCTACGCGGTCAGCTTGTTCACATGATCGATCAGCTGTTTAAGCCGACCGGCGCTGCGTCGATTGAACAGAAACACGAGGCGCGGTAAATCTATGAGAGACGGTTCATCTAATTCTTCAGGGAGGGGACCTCGCTGCTCAATGCAGCCATCCATGAGAAGGTCTTTAAATCGATCGTTCAGCTCTGCGACATGCGCTTCCGAAAGAGGTTGCTTAAGACGCATTGCCAATTGCCGACCAACGTACCGAATGGAATGATACCGACGATAGAAGGTTTGAATTTCGGCAACGGCGTCCTCTTCCGACTCCATAATCTTGAACAGGTTCAGATCTTCGGGGTTAATGAGCTGGCGACTCAACAACTCCTCGGTGATAAAAGAATACCAATGGTTCCAGTAGGTACAACCCGGCGCCTGCAAGCAGATGATCGGCTGTGGATCGCTTTTCCCGGTCTGGGCGAGGGTGAGTACCTCGAATCCTTCATCGTGAGTGCCGAATCCTCCAGGGAAGAGGACAATGGCATTCGCTTCTTTTTGAAACATCAGTTTTCTAGTGAAGAAATATTTGAAGGTCACGAGCTTGGGATCATCGGCAATGACGGCGTTCGGGCCTTGCTCAAAAGGCAGCATGATATTCACCCCGAAGCTGTTTTCCCGTCCCGCTCCTTCCTGGCAGGCTCGCATAATCCCGTCTGCCCCGCCGGTAATTACCATGTAACCTTCTCGGACGACTCGACTCGCAAACCGAAATGCAAGTTGATAGTTGGGATCGTCCGGAGCCGTCCGGGCCGATCCAAAGATGCTGACCTTGGGACGATCTCGATAACCATGAAAGACGCCAAAGGCGTGACGAAGTTCCTTGATCGCGCGATTCATGATTTTGAGATCGAGCACATTGAGATGGGAGTCCTGGAAGCGGAGAACGCCGGCGAGGATTTCTTTCATCAGGACGATGTTGACGTCGTCCTCTGGTCCCTCCAGCAGAGTTCGAACCTGGGCAAGAATTTCGTCTTTGCTCGGGGCCGGACGAGTTCTGGTCTGGCTGATCTTCATAGGTTGTTCCATCGCAGAATTAGTCACTCCTCTCGAACGATTAATTCAGGCGGCAGAGCTGAATTGTATCAGGCCATCGGAGGCTGGTCAAAAGAAGGCTGGATTGCGCACAAATACTATTGACCGGAGCGAGTACGGAGAACCCATGTTTTGATGCGGGATTGATCCGAATCGGAAGCTTTCGTAAACTGGAGGTCCAGCCCCGGTGAACCGGCTTTTCCTCCTGGTTGTGAACGAGGAGGGTCGTAGCTGCTCATAACAGTGCTGCGGATGGTAAAGGCACCGTTAGAGCCAGGAAGCGAGAAAGCGAGGACCACCTCTGTGCCAGGCTTCAAAAGGATCTGACCTTCGACAAAAGCGCCCACGTGGCTCAGCTGTATGATCGTCACGCGATGGTTGGAATCAGCGGATTTTGCATCCGGCGTGGTAAGAATGGCTGAGATATGAGTGTCGCAGCGTTTGGGCGCAAGGACGAGGTCACGAGCGGTCAGTATGCCGACAGGCTGATTCTGTCTTGTTACAACAAGCAAAGGGACTCCCGTAGAAGCCATGATGGTGCCGGCATCGTCGAGCGCACGATCGTACTCAATCGATCGGACAGGCTTCGACATGATCGCGCGAGCTTCGACATCATGAGGCTCCAACCCTTCGGCCACCACCTTCTTGACGATGTCCGTCGGAGTCATGATCCCCAGTCGGCTGTCTGTGTCCTTCACAAGAAGACACGGCACATGCTCCTTCTGCATGAGCAGCGCCGCTTCGCTGACTGTCACGTCTCCCGGGATTTGGACGATACCTGGAGTCATCATATGCGCTACCAATGCTGTTGGGTGCTCAGTCGCCACAGTGCGAAGCTTGTTCCTGGCCCTCATCATGTCGTTCGGGGTCGGTCTCGGGAGGCGTGTCTTGTTGTACGGTTTGCTTCAACACTGGCGACGTAAGGGAAGTATAGCAGATCAGCTTAGGTCGATGGTGAAGCCGTGATTCCTTGTCAAACAATGCGTTGAGGAGCTAGACTGGCGACGATTTTTGTCCACCGATTGAATCCGGAGAAATGCGTGAATTCAGTTCAGGACATGTTTCAGCAACGGGTAAAGCGGATTCCAATCCACGGACTTGGCTTATCCGTGGACTTGTATTCACCCGACCTGGTGGATCTTGTCGAGACGCTCGATGCACGAGGCTTAACCTACGGGTATCTTGAGATCTTCAAGGCCGCTCCATGCGCCTTGGCCGCGATCAGAAAGCGGCTTCAAGATGTCCGCCTTGTCTATCATGCTGAAGGGATCTGGATCACACAGCCGTATTTGAGGGATATGCCTGGCACGGAAGTCGAATTAGGGAGTGCCGCAACTCACCTACAGGCGTTGAACAGCGCTTGGCTCAATCACGAATGCGCCACAAAGCAGATGGCTGGGTATTCCTTCGGCACCTATGTGCCTCCCTTGTACACGAGACTGAGCGCGGACGTTACGGCCGAAAATATTTCAGTCGCCCAACAGTATCTTGATCTGCACTGCGGAACTGATGGACAAGGGGGGCCGCTATTTCTCCTTGAAATGCCGCCGTTCACCTATTTTGGATTCGGGACCATCCCGATTCCTCAATATTTCCGTCATATCACCGAGCAAGTCCCCTGCGGTCTGGTCCTTGATATCGGCCATCTATGGACGGTGTATCGGTACTCCAAGGCCTCGCATGCTTGTGCCTTAAAGCAATTTGTTACCGACTTTCTCGATGCATTTCCAATGGATCGGGTAGTGGAAATTCATCTGGCAGGCCTAGCCGTTCACGCGGAGGACGGTGAATCATCCAAGATTGGGTACGCCACCCTACCGAGGTGGATCGACGCCCACGCAGCGCCGATTCCTGGCGTTCTGCTCGAATTGCTGGATCAGGTCCTTGCCCATCCTGGGTTATGCCATCTGAGAGGCCTGGCATTGGAGGTCGATACCAAATCGATTCCACGCATCGTCCTGGAGTTCGAACAGTTTGCCGGTCGGAGTTGCCAACCTTTCGCCACATTGGTTCAACGTTCCTCCTGCATTCAATCGAGCGAGGAGCAAGGCATTCCGGACATGAATTCTTTTCAGTCCGTTCTTTCTCCTGTCAGTGAAAAGAAGAAACGGAAGCATCTTTACGAGTACGAGATCTATGTCGGAGTGCTGGCCGGCCGGCTTGATGTGGATGCCCTCGGGTTGCCGATCCTGCAAGCGAGCCGCGAGGATTTGGAACTTTATCGGCGATGCTATCTTCCATATGAAATCTTGCACTGGGGCGGAGACCTCGAGGATATGTTTCCTCAAACCTGCCGATGCCTCATGGAACAGGGGCACGTGTTGACAGAGTTTGTATCATACTGGTTTGAGCGGGCTCGTCCCGCAGAGGTTCCCTACGATTTTTTTCTCCTCAAGATCGAGCGATTCGTGGAGTTTGTTCTGGATACGAATCCTGCTTCTCTGGAGTTGGTGATGAGCGAAGCGAGGGAGCTTCGGGCTGCGTATAAGTCAGCCAATGAAGGGACTCTTTCAGCGGTGGAGGTACGGTCGTGAACTTTTGGTCCTCGCTCGCTCAACCGATCCTAGGACTTGCACCGATGGACGGCGTGACCGATGCCACCTTCCGCGGACTTGTGGCCCAGCAAGGTCGTCCCGATGTCGTCTTCACTGAATTTACGCATGTGAACGATATTTGTCGTGGGCCTGCTCTTGTCCTCTCTTCTTTGATCTACAGTGAAGGTGAACGGCCGATCGTGGCCCAGTTGTATGGCAAGGATCCGGATCTGTTCTACATCGCCGCCCATGCTGTTTGCGAACTGGGATTCGACGGTCTCGATATCAATATGGGATGTCCCTCTCGCAATGTCGCCTCCTCCGGCTCCGGGGCCGGCCTGATCAAGACTCCCGAATTGGCCGGTGCCATTATGCGGGCGGCTCGACAGGGAATTCTCGATTGGGCGGCCGGGCAGTCACCGTTGTCCGCGGGTCTCAAAGCACCACGAACGGAGTGGCTCCGAAGCATGAATCTGAGGCGCAACGGCATGTCGGACTCGCCGCGTCGAACGATCCCTCTGTCTGTGAAAACGCGATTGGGGTATGACTCTGTGATGATCGAACAGTGGATCAGTCATCTCCTTCGAAACCAGCCCTCGGTCATCTCGATCCACGGGCGTACGTTTCAACAGATGTACCGTGGACAGGCGGATTGGGCTGCCATCACGCGAGCCGCCGACATCGTTCGCGAGACGGCGACGCTTCTCCTGGGTAATGGCGATGTCCAGACGATGGGTGATGCGGTGCAGCGTATTTGGGAAAGCCGGGTTCACGGGGTGTTGATCGGAAGAGGCGCACTCGGCGCGCCCTGGTTTTTCCGCCACAAAGAACGAGCGCGCGCGGTTGCGCGCAGTCAGGAACGGATGGGCATCCAAACGTCCCTGGATGCACTGGATGAAGAAGTGGCGCCCGCGGAACGGTTTCATGTCATGATCGAACATGCGCGCCAGTTTGAAGCGCTCTGTGGCCAAGACCAGTTCCGACGCATGCGCAAACACCTCGGATGGTATTGCAAGGGATTCCCTTACGCTGCCTCGATGCGAGCGCGCATGTTTCAGGCAGCCTGCATGGCGGACGTCGAGCGAATCTTGGCTTCCCAGGAATGTAATGCGTTTTCCTGCTCTCTGCCCGCATCTCCGCTTCCTGTTTGCTGATCCATGCGCTTCATCCTGGCGTCAACCTCACCCCGGCGACAAGAACTTCTCTCCCTCCTAAAGATTCCTTTCGATGTCATGGCCCCCGATTTTCGAGAGGTCTTACGGGGCGGCGTGTCTGCTGAACGATTGGCGATGGAGTTTGCGCAGGGCAAGGCCCGGTCCTGCGCTTCCAGTTTCGTGAACTCCCTCGTTCTGGGCAGCGATACACTCATTGCACTTGAAGGGGATATTCTGGGAAAGCCGGTCGATCTGGACGAAGCTCGAACTATGCTCCGGCGTTTGGCCGGACGAGAACATGCCATTCACACGGCGGTTGCAGTGGAGCAGCAGGCTCTGGACATTCATGATGTCGTACCGACCATGGTACGGGTGACGATGAAGGATTTCAGCGACGACGAACTCGAGTCTTATCTCAAGACAGAGGAGAGTTTAGGAAAGGCCGGCGCATATTCGATTCAAGGTGACGGGGGGCGACTGATCGACCGGATCTCCGGAGATTTTACAGCAGCGGTCGGACTACCGCTGCAGCTTGTGGCGACTCTTCTGCAAAAGCACGGTGTTCCTATACCGGTCGATGTTAATGTCATCTATGAAAAGAGGGCCTACCCCAACTGGAAGCGTTTCGTCCGCTAATTGAAAAGGAGCAGACCTTTCCTTACAATGCGCGTCATTCATACATCTTTTTCCAGGGAGGCACTCATGCGTTGTGGGGAACGTCCAAGAGAGCGGAGCAGAGGGGGCGCTGTCCCAGGGACAGTCATTGCGGCCTTGGCGTCGGCCGCTATCGCGAATCCAGTATTGGCCATTGATGTCAAGCTGAACATGGACGAAGCTCGGAAGGTTCTTAATGCGGGCCGTGCGCCAATGGAAAAGGCAGCGACCCCCGAGGAAGTCAAGAAGGTCATGCAACAGGCCTCGATGGCGACGAGGGTTGGTGCTGATCCGGAAAAGGATTCTTGTGGCGCCAGCGCCATTTTGCGGACGAAGCGGTTTCGACTGGAAGCTTTTGGACGGCAGGAAGCTGCGGAGACGAAAAAGCAAAAGCGGGAAATCCGGATGCCCGATGAATTTATCCAAAAAGTGATTGACATGCCGAACATGGAAATTGAGGTGCAGCTCTGTGGAGACGACGAGTACTTTGCCGAGGGCGTGCAGGTCGTGTTCCAACAGGGGAGCAAAAATATCAAGCCGATCGACGTAAGCCCAGCCGAGCGCGGTCGCAAGAACGACGGACAGGGCCCGGCTTACCGATCTCGATTCACTGCGCGATTCGCGTATGAGAGTTTTGATCCAAACGCTAAAACTAAGGTGATCGTCTTCTATCCGGATGGGAAAATGGCGGAGTTCGATGCGGACTTTTCCAAGGTGAAGTAAAAACAGGGGCAACTCAGAAGTAAGAACCTGGACCTGGCCCCTCGTCCTGGATTTCAGCGAGGCGTAACGTGTACAGGTAGTGGTAGAGACCTTTTTGTTCCATCAGCGTAGCGTGTGTACCTGCCTCGACGATTCTTCCCTTATTCAAAACTAGAATCCTGTCGGCTCGTTGAATGGTTGTGAGACGGTGAGCCACGACGAACGTCGTGCGATTCTTCATCAGCCGCTCCAGCGCTTCTTGGACAAGTCGCTCGGACTCGCTATCCAATGCCGAGGTGGCTTCGTCCAGTAATAAGATCCGTGGGTCCTTAAGAATGGCGCGCGCAATAGCGATCCGTTGGCGCTGTCCACCCGAAAGATTGATGCCTTTCTCGCCGACGATTGTGAGGTAGCGGTTGGGTAAAGCCGCGATGAATTCATGCGCGTGTGCGGCGCGGCTCGCCTCCATGACTTCATCGTCCGTTGCGCTGTTGCGGCCATATTGAATATTGTCGCGGATGGTTCCTCCAAACAAGAGCGTTTCCTGCGGGACCAACGCGATCTGTCGGTACAAGCTTTCCAGACTGACGTTGCGCAAATCGTGTCCATCAACCGAGACAGCGCCTTTTGTGGGATCATAGAATCGATGAAGTAAATTGATGAGGGTCGTCTTGCCGGCGCCGGTCGGCCCCACGAGTGCGATGACCTGCCCTGGTTCAGCCTGAAAAGAAATGTCGGACAGTACCGGCTGTCTGAGGTCGTAGGCAAAGCTGACGGTATTTGTTCGGACGAATCCCTTGATCGGGGGGAGAGTGGAGACGCCGGGCTGATCGCAAATCTCGGGAGGTGTGTCAAGGATCTCAAAGACCCGCTGCATCGCACCCTGGGCTTCCTTGAGTTGGGCGAACACTTTGGCGGCCGATCCAAACGGGCCAATCAGGATTCCTGCAAACAGCACAAACGCAAACAAATCTCCCGGCGACACACTGCCATCAATAACTTGCGTTCCGCCGTACCATAACACAGCAGCCGCTGCCGAAAATGTCAGCAGGCTGATGGTGGGGACAAATAGGGCTAGCACGCCGGCTCGTCGAAGAGTCAGGGCTAAAGCACCGGCGAGTTGCGAGGCAAATCGGCGCTCTTCGCGAGCAGTTTGGACGAAGGATTTGACCACTCTGATGCCGGAGATCACTTCCTCCACCAAGATGCTGATCGCGGCGGTCTGATCCTGAATGGATGTGGACAGAGATTTCAGGCGTTTCCCGAAGAAACGCGCGACTAGGACCAGGACGGGAAGCAGGGCCAGGATCAAGAGGCAGAGCCGCCAATTCATGGCCAGGAGGAAGGCGACGCCTCCGACGAGCGTGACCAATTGCTTCAGGGAGTCGATCGGAATTTCGGTGATCACCGATTGGATCACGTTCACGTCATTCATGAGACGTGATAACAGTTCGCCGGTCCGTCGCTTTGCAAAGAAACTGACAGAAAGAGTTTGGAGATGAGCAAAGAGATGTGTTTTGAAATCAACCAGGAGGTGTTGAGAGACCCAGGCGGTCAGATAACTGTGACCCATCGAGCACAAACCTTGTGCAAGGACAAGTCCGAGGAACAGCCAGATTTCCTCCGTCATGCGCCGTTGATCGTGCTGCACGGTGATGATGTCCCAGAGCAACCCGGCGAGGCGCAGGAGGGTCAGATTGAGGGCAGCGACCGCCATGACCAACCCCGCCGCCGCCAACAAGCGCGAGAGGTATGGTTTGAGAAAAGGCAGGAATCGAGAGTAATAGGCCATAGACCTGGGCTCTAGACGAGATATTCACTAGAGGGAAAGGAGCGTAATCTGGAAGGCTGCGTTCGAAACGATGACAAGAGCGATCGAACAACGTCTGCTACAATTCCGCGATCGATTCAATCAGGTTCTTGTTGATTGCGACAAAATCTGAACGGTCTTTGTCGTTTATCGACACATCTGTGAGGCTGATGAAGAGCCGCTGCTCTTCATTAATGGCGTCCGACACGCGATTTCGCATGGGAGGAATCAAAAAGTCTCCGACGTATTCGTAATTGACCGTTTTGACTCGGATGCGGACTTTTTTCCCTTCAGGCAAATCAACCTCCATCCCTTCGAAGGGTCGAGCTTAGCTTTTCCGACGTAGAAATTTCTGCCGCCGGCGAAGCTTTTTGTATTTATGCTTTCGCATTTTTTTACGGCGTTTCTTCAACACACTGGCCATAAGTAATCTCCTTGGAGCGGCAGTCTAGTGGCTTTCCGGCCAAAATGCAAGTAATCTGCCTGAACTCGAGCGAGGCACCGTGGTCTCGCTGGAAGTAAAGCGCCGTCCATATCATACGGTGCGAAACGGTGTCAAGAATTCATCTTCCTGCGCGGACTCACAGGCATCTGCAACCTGACTTGACCTGCTCTAACACGATTTCTATACTGCGCCATGTTCTATCCCGCATCGTTCTGGTCACGACCGAGAACTGTTGTGGTTGTTGGGTGTCTCTTTTTATCAGCGATGGGGTGTTCGGCCAAAGGTCCGCAATATCCTGAGGATCACGAACGGTTTCTTCGTATCGACGCAGCCGTCGAGTCATTACGCTCGGCCTATGTTCGCAAAGATGCTGCTGCGTTGGAAGGAGTCATGCTCCCCCTTGATACGTTGGAACGTGTGCAGCGGGACGCGCAGAATGATTTCGGCATATTTCAGGACATTACACTGGAGTTTTCCATAGAACGTATCCTCATTGACGGTGACAATATCGACGTATTTGTCCATTGGCAAGGACAGTGGAAACGAAACACCAGCGATCTCGGATTTCGCCAGCGGGGGCATGCACAACTCCAATGGGTGGGAGTCCAATCCATTCTGCTGAGAGGAGTCCAAGGTGATCTGCCGTTCGGCATGAGCGCCCGTCAGTCGATGTCTGACTCCGCCGGCGGGAATAAGAAGGAATAACGGCGCATGCGCGCTCATAGAAAATACAATGAGGCGGATTTTTTGGTGATTGGGGGAGGGGTCGCTGGACTTCGCGCTGCTGTGGAGCTGGGGCAGGCCGGCCGAGTGTTGGTGTTGACGAAAGGACATCCTCTGGAAAGCAGTTCGATCTATGCGCAAGGAGGCGTGGCCGTGGCGCTGAGCGAGGAAGATGATGTCTCCATCCATTTGACCGACACGATCAAGGCGGGACATGGACTGTGCCGCAAGGAAGCCGTGCGGATCCTCGTTCAGGAAGGGCCGGCCCGCATCCAGGAGTTAATTGCATGGGGCGCGAAATTCGACAAGACGGGAGGCAAGTTTGCCTTCGCCCGTGAGGCAGCCCATAGCCGTAGTCGTATTCTTCGGGCGCGGGGCGACGCCACTGGAAACGAAATGGTGCGCGTGTTGATCGCGAGGGTCAACCGGCAGAAGAGCATCGAGCGTTTGGACCGGCATTTTACGGTCGATCTTATTGTTAGGGATACGTTCTGTCGAGGCGCTCTCGTGCTAAACGAATTAACCGGCGAACGGACCGTGATTCCGGCGAGGGCGGTGATTTTGGCAACCGGAGGCGCAGGGCAAGTGTATGCACGAACGACCAATCCATCGAATGCGACAGGCGACGGCATGGCAATGGCCTTGCGCGCAGGGGCGGTGTTAGAGGATATGGAATTCGTGCAGTTTCATCCCACGGCCCTCTACCTTCCGTCTAGCCCTCCGTTCCTTCTCTCCGAAGCGATCAGAGGGGAAGGAGGACAACTCCGGAACATCAAAGGCGAGTTGTTCATGCAACGCTATCATGCGGCGGGGGCGCTGGCTCCTCGGGACATCGTGGCGCGCGCCATTTGGTCGGAAATGGCGGCGACTCGCGCTCGGCATGTCTATCTGGATGCCACCCACCTGGGCGCATCCTTCATCAAGCACCGATTTCCAACCATCTATGCGACGTGTCTGCGGTACGACATTGACATGACCGAGGAGTGGATTCCTGTTTCTCCCAGCGCCCATTACATGATGGGAGGGGTGTGGACGAACACAGACGGAGCGACCACCCTACCTGGACTATTTGCTGCCGGTGAGGTTGCGTGCAGTGGGGTACATGGCGCGAATCGGTTAGCCAGTAACTCTCTCTTGGAGGGGTTGGTCTTCGGCGCCAGAGCGGCCAAAGCGGCGATCGGCTTTGCGGCACAGTGGCAGGCAGAATCGTTGGCTTCCAGCCGCGCAACGGATTTGAAAGTCGAATCGGCCGGTGAATTGGAAGATGTCGAAAAACTCCGCAGTTCTTTGCGTCGTCTTATGTGGGGGAAGGCTGGAATGGTTCGGACGAGGGATTCTTTGGTCAGCGCGTCGGCGCAACTCTCGCGGTGGGCCCACCTTGTTGATCGCTCCTTCGCATCTCGCACGGGGTTGGAAGTCAAAAATATGGTGCAGACTGCGCGTTGTATTGCGGAAGCAGCGTTATGGAGAGAGAACAGTGTCGGTGCGCATTACCGAGCGGATTTCCCCCGCGTCCCGCGCCCGGCGTCGCAAACGCATAGTCGGTTTTCGTGGGGAACTCTTGTTACCGCGGTGAGGTTGCCGAGAAAACCAGGGGCGCTAATTCGGTTGCGCGGACGCGGGACGTGATCCGACTGGCAGATGCAGCACGTTCATGGGAAAGGAAACGGCGGTAGTAGTTCAAGACTTTGGTGACATAGTGGCGTGTCTCATCAATCGGAGGAAGCGCCTGATAACGATCGACCACATGTTCGCCGGCATTGTACGCGGCTAAGGCTAAGGCAAGATTGCCTTCGAAGCGGTCGAGTAAGTACCGAAGATACGTCGCTCCTCCCCTGATGTTTTCGTCCGGGTCATACATATCCCGTACATCCAACCTGATAGCAGTCTGTGGCATGAGTTGCATAAGTCCCACCGCTCCCGCTTTCGATACGGCCGTCGGATCAAAGTCTGATTCGGCTTTGATGACTGCGCGGACCAGAGCCGGGTGAAGGCCGTGTTGTCGAGAATGTCTCGCAATCATCGGCGCCAAGTCATGTTCGGACAGGATCGGACGAATGCCGCTGGATTCGAGTTCGAGTTTCCGGAAGCGCGGATCGGAGGGGACATTCGTGAGAGAGACAACGCCATGCGCATCGACATATTGATAAACCTCGGCCGCCGTGAATGGTGGGACCGTAAGAACCGCTGCCCACCATAAGAGGACTACAACTAGACAAGACATAGTGCCGCGCTTCATGTCGTCAGGATATAATGGCTTGGCGTGAACAAGCATGGTGCAAACGATAGCATTCAGTAGCCGACCTGTCAAAATCATCCAGTCAATCATGCACCTATCGTGCCGGAACACCCGTAAGCAACGCTTTCATTACTCAGAAGAAAAGAGCTACCATTAGTGCAAGGGTTCCAAAAAGCGTTCACGATGGGCGGTAAAGAGCGCCTGAAGGTTTACAGTGAGAGAGCCAGGCATGCCATTTCCAATAACGGTTTGATTGACCCTCGTCGCCGGCATAATTTCCATACTGGTATTAGTGATAAAACATTCGTCTGCCTGAAGCAGCATCTCGGGGACATACCGTCCTTCTTCAACCAAAATCCCCTGTTCACGAGCTAAGAGCAGCACAATGTCGCGCGTGATTCCGCTAAGGATTCCGCACTCCACCGATGGCGTGCAAAGCCGTCCGCTCCGAACGAAGAATAGATTACTGGTCGTACATTCTGCCAGTTTGTTTTCGCTGTTGAGCATCACGCTGTCGAAAGCCTCGACCTTGACCGCTTCTTGTTTGGCAAGGATGTTATTCAAGAAATTAAGAGATTTAATATGCGGCGATAAGGCTTCCGGCAAATTTCTGCGAACTTGTGAGACGATGAGCGCGACGCCTTTTTGATACAGGTCCATCGCGGGAGGGCGCAGCACCTTGGCCATGATAACGATGGTTGGGACGTGACAGAGGATTGGATCGAGACCGATATCTCCTTCACCTCGTGAGATCGTAATCCGCATGTAAGCATCGCAGCGCTGGGTCCCCACCTCATTGCGGGTCATGGCTTCGTGAAGAAGGCGAGGCCATTCTTTTTGCGGGATGGGGATTGCCAAACCGATCGCCTCCGCCGACCGCCACAATCGCTCAAGATGCTGATCTCGCATGAAGATGCGCGGACCGTAGGACCGGATCGTTTCGTACACTCCATCGCCATAGAGAAAACCATGATCAAACACGGAAACGACCGCTTGCTCGTGACGCACAAATCGGTCATTGAGAAAAATCCACATCGTCAGTCCTCGCACAGGGCTCTGAAGAAGGCCTGCGCCTTGTACCAGGTCTCTTCGTACTCTCGGCCGGGATCCGAGTCAGCCACGATGCCCGCACCAACCTGAAGATAGCCGTCTCTACCGCTCAAGACCAATGTGCGGATCAAAATATTGAGATCAAGGTCTCCGCACCAGCTGAGGTAGCCGAGAGAGCCTGTATAGGGGCCCCGCCGGACAGGTTCCAGGTGTTCGATGATTTCCATACAACGAATCTTGGGTACCCCTGTGATTGTCCCGCCCGGGAAGACGGCTTTGACACCGTCAAAACCGTTCATGTCCTCACGAAGCCTGCCGATCACATTCGAGACAAGGTGGCTGACATGTGAGTATTGCTCGATGGTCATGAATTCGTCGACCTGTACAGTACCAAACTCACAGACACGTCCGAGATCGCTTCGTTCAAGATCTACCATCATGAGATGTTCCGCACGCTCCTTCTGGTTGAGAAGTAAGTCTTTCATCAATTTGTGATCCTCCGACCGGCTCTGTCCACGCGGCCTCGTACCGGCGATAGGACGTGTCTCGACTCGGTTTCCATCAAGACGGAGAAGCCGTTCTGGCGAACAGCTCACAAGGCTAGTGGTGTCGAAGCAGAGGACGGCGGAGAAAGGAGACGGATTGACGCTCCGCAGTCGGTCGTATATTGAGAGACCAATCTTCTGTGGACCGGCGGCAGTTCCTAGATCCAAGCGAAAGCGATGTGACAGGTTTGCCTGATAGATATCTCCCGTTCCGATGTAATCCTGGCATTGTCGAACTCGATCCATATACAGCTCTCGGGGCTGCTCGGCATCCAACGACCCGCTCCGACGAGGAAGCGTGGAGTCGAACAACGGAGTGGGGCCGGTTAGCTTGGTGTGAAGGTCCATCAAGCGATCGCATCCTTCTCGATAGAGTTTCTCTCGAG
>JBQTHT010000120.1:0-24242 GCA_052389595.1 Nitrospiraceae bacterium | reverse complement strand
TTGGACGGGGGCAAGATTCCCATCAGTCTGGGCAAGAGCTGCCCGGTGAAATGCGAGTTTTGCTACGAGATCGACCATTCCTATCGGGAGACCCTCGACCCGCCGAAGACGACCGATGAAGACTGGGCCTTCATCCTCGACTATATCAATAAGAAACCGACGGACCCGATGCAGTTTTGGTGTCTGGGCGGCAATGAGTATATGGAATGGACTGACCTCTTTCTCCATCCGAAGGCGATGGAATGGGTCGAGGATTTCCTGAAATACACGGATAAGAACATCACTTTTTTCACGGTGGGCTATGTGCATGTGCCGAAGATTCATCAGCTTACGGCGCAGTATCCCGGCCGGATCAACTTCGAGCTGTCCGCGATCACGTTGGGCGAGTATCGGGAGCGACTGATGCCCCATGCCCCTTCGGTGAAACACTTGCTCAAAGTGTTGGATGGCCCGGCTGTCTCCTCGGCAAATTTCTATTCCCTTGATGAGCACACCATGTCCAAAGACGCGGCGACTATTTCGGCGATCAACCAACGCTGTGTGCTGTGGATGGGGTGTCTGACTCCGTTGCGAGGGATCAAGGAGGACACGGCAAAACTGATGAGGCAAGGCCGAACGTACCTTGCGGAGGAGGCCCGACGGATCTACGATGCCGGACTGCCGAACATTCAAACTATTCAAACTGAAGCGCCGATCACGGCCTTCCTTAATCGTCGGCGTATTGTCAGCGCGTTCGACTCCCTTGAACTTGAAAAGCGCGATCCTGTGATCATGTCCAGGAGCGTCTATAAGATCTTGACTATGTACCGGAAAAACCGCGCTCGTTTCAGGATGGTCCCCAATGCCACGCTCGGGGGCGATTCGGATTGCACGGTGCTGCTGACCTTCGATGATATCGCGCGCTGCCTGAACGGCGAGAAGTATCTGTACATTCCGAAATGCATGATGCAGTCCGGGCGGGGCGCCTATACCGATATCGCCGGGGTGACGGTCGAGCAGTTCATGAGGAAAACCGGCGTGAAGGTGCGCATCCTCCACAAGATCGACACCAGGTTTGCAAACAAGCTCCTGTGGCGGAATGGGCTGCTCAAGAACTATGTGGAAGATTACATCCGCAATCCCCTGACACAATCCTACGAGGTACTGCCGCTACCTGCATGAGAGTTCTGAACGTATGGCAGATAGCCAATGGCGGGAGCGGAGTAAGAGCGGATGGCTGATGGCATATGGCTCAGATCCGATCACGTGCTAGAGGCTGTAAGCCATGTGCTCCTCGTGAGCTATCAGCCATCAGTTATGAGCTCTTACTTCAGGATTGGGTCTAAGTTGAAGGCCACGCTGATTCGTGGCGCGGCGCCGGTGTAGGTGCCGACGGCATGAAACAGCCAGCCAGGAAATAACACGCACTGGCCTGCCGTGGGAGTGAAGGAAATGTTTCTGCCGGCGTCATGGAGTTCAGGCATGGCGTAGCGGAGGTACGGAGCGAGCATGCGGGGCAGACACCCACGAGGATCGAACAACTGCAAGGCTCCACCATGCAGCCCATCAGGTGAGATGTCTCCCACATCTGCGTAGTACACGCCCGACCAGAATGTGCCTGGGTGTGGATGGGCTGCGTTACTGCCTCCCTTCCGTTGCACGTTCGACCAGACTTCCACGACTTGCCAACCAGGACGCTGCCCGGTCCGACCAGGCGCCCGATCAGAAAACTCGGTGACTTGGGTGGCGACCTCGATGACCGGCGCAAATAAACCTTTCAGCGCCTCGCCGGCCCAATCAAACATCGAAAGGTCATGGGGAGAAGACCAGCCTACTACTTCGTAGTCGCTGTAGGGAGGAGTGGAGGCTTCCTTTTCCAGGATGAGGCGCGAAAGGTCTTTATTGATTCGTTCATAGTTCGGGACGGAAAACACCAGGAGGGGTGTCGAAAAAATAGGCCGGACGTTGAGTTCCATTTCTTGTGCCATGGCGAGCCCCGAGAACGACGTGAGAGTGCGCGTACCGTATCGCTGAGCTCTCTATATGTCAAGGCAAGCGGATGGTTTGACAAGGGGATAGCCTTGACCTAGAGTGGGCCGCACCGATGAATTCCGAGCGCCGCACACTGAAGTTCTACCAAGCGGATGTGTTCACCGACGAGGCCTTTGGTGGGAACCCGGTGGCCGTCATTCCGGAAGCGGAAGGCCTGAGCGACCAGGAATTGCAACAAATCGCGCGGGAGATGAATCTATCGGAAACGGTCTTCATCTTTCCTCCCACCGACCGGGCCGCGGTTGTGAAAATTCGCATTTTTACGCCGACCCAAGAGATTCCCTTCGCCGGTCATCCGGTGCTCGGGACCTTCTATGTCCTCGGGAAACTCGGGTTCTTGACGGTCCAGAATCCCATGACTCGACTGGTTTATGAATGTAATGTGGGTCTCTTTCCCGTTGAGTTGGCGATGCTCAAAGGAGACATCGCCCGCGTCATCATGTCGCAGCCGAAGCCGCAGTTTCTTGGAGCGGTCGAGGATGCGCAAGATCTCATGGACATCGCCCGAGCCTTGGGTCTGGCCAAGCATGCGATTACCGATGCGAAGTGGCCTGTAGAGCTTGTCTCGACCGGCCTGCCGGTCCTCATTGTGCCGGTCCGCACGTTGACCGCGGTGCGATCCATCGTCGTCGATGTGTCCGCCATCACCCGCTTGTGCCATCGACATGGCGTGAATGGCGTGATGGTTTTCACGACGGTCACCGTTGAGCAACAATCGACCGTTCACACCAGGATGTTTGCTCCGGCGATCGGCATCGTCGAAGACCCGGCGACCGGTAGCGCCAGTGGAGCGTTGGGCGCCTATCTTGTCCAGAACGGAGTGGTAGAAGTAGCTCCCACCACGGAAATTATTGCCGAGCAGGGTTATGAGATCGATCGGCCCTCGCGTATCTTGATTCAGGTGGCGTCTGACGACGACATCATTCAAGAAGTGCGGGTCGGAGGACAGGTGGTGATGGTGGCGGAAGGTACGCTCACGTTTTGAGAGGTTCTACATGCTGAATTCGGAAAGAGCGGCTCCGTCGTCGAACGTACTTTAGTAAGATCGTGCCGGCTGTTTACGAAGGAGGAACCTATGTCCACCATTGCTCACATTATGCGCAAGAATCTGAAAAGTATCGCGCACACAGCTTCGGTAAGAAATGCGGCGAAGCGGATGAAAACCGATCGGTTGGGATCGCTCCTGATCAAGAAAAAGGGAAAATTCGTGGGAATCGTGACGGACACCGACGTCGTACGCCGCGCGGTGGCTTCAGGCAAGGATCTGAATAAGATGATGGTGGAAGCCATCATGACGAACCCGATCACCACGATTGAGTCGACACGAACCGCGCACGACGCCCATGACATGATGGGCGACCTCGGTATCAGGCATTTGGGAGTAACGGAGGGCGGAAAGATTGTGGGAATGGTCTCGGTTCGCGATCTACTGGTGTTCTATCAGCGGGTGTCGGAACCAAAAATTACTCAGGACTAGAAAGACAAGGCGTGAAACGTGAGGCGTTAGGCGTCTTCAGATAAAAACCACGGATCTTGAAAGACCAGCCCCCACGCCTAACTCCTTACGCCTGACGGCTATTTGGTGAGTTCTCTGACGAGGTGGCCGAGTTCCGGCAGGATCAATTTCTCCATCGCGAGGCGCACGGCGTTTTCGGAGCCGGGGGTGGAGAAGAGCACGCGTCGTTTGATGATTCCCGCCGTGGCTCGGCTCATGATGGCAGAAGAGCCGATGTCTTGGTAGGTCAGGTACCGGAACACTTCACCGAATCCGTCCAACCGTTTTTCTAACATCGCATCCACCGCTTCAAACGTCGAATCCCGGCGTGAGATGCCGGTCCCACCGTTGATGATAATCGCCTGCACGGTTTCATTTGCGCAGCCGGCCGTGATTCTGGCTTTGATCTGGGCCGGCTCATCCGGGATGAGATGATACGCCACCACCTCATGGCCCTGATCTTTGAGTAGGCGCATGATGAGCTGGCCGCTGGTGTCCGTGTCGGCGGTGCGACTGTCGCTGCAGGTAATCACCATGCATCCGATGGATGTGGGCGCATGGTGTTTGTGTGTCTGATGAGAGGGAAGTGTCACGATTCACTCGGCGAGAGGTCATTTCCAGACAGCGTCTGGATTCAGCCGCTGAACGGGTGTGCCCTTGCCGATGTGTTCGTCGAGGATGGCCGGCACATCGTCTTCCTTGACCTTCGAATACCAAATCCCGTCTGGATAGACCACGACAGTGGGGCCTTGCTCGCAGGGTCCGAGACAGGCGGAACCCGTGACGAGTATGTCTCCGGGCATGATGCCACGCTGCATGAGACCCATGTTAAAGGCCATCAAGAGACCTGCCGATCCTGCGGCGCCGCAGGACGGCGTGGGGTGCCCGGGAGGGCGGGAGTTGGTGCAGACGACGATATGATATTTGGGTTTGGGCATGCTCACCTCAATTCAAATTTGAAAGATTCAAAATTTAGAATTCGCCCGCGCTTGGGTCAGCGTGGGCGGTACGACTGCCATTGCTCGACACATTCCTCAGGCAGCTTCCACTGCTTGACGCCTTTCATGACCCATTCCAAATAGTGTTCTTTCGGTTTGAACTTGCCGATCGGCGTGGCGGCGTGAGTCGTCACCAGCATCTTTTCGCCTTCTTCCGTCACAACCGTGACGGTAAGATGACGGAAGGCCCCCGGCGGCACTTCCTCTTCGAATTCATCCAAGAGCTTGAGATCCTCATCCGTGATGTCCAGGACGATACCCCAGACCTTCTCGCCCGCCGAAGGAATGATGCTGGCCAGCCCGCATCGCCATTGGGAGGACCACCGGCAGAATTGAATCGTGTGGTCCGCGAGAGAGGCTTTGCACACAAATTGGTGCTCGGGGGCCCGGCGCTTCAATTGCGTCAGGTTCAAATTGTCTGCGTATACGAAAAACTTCATGGCCATAGCCGGCTTTGCCTTGTTCCAAAATCGTTGGTGAGGCTGGTACTTGTAACACACCCGGTTGCTCGATTGTCAAGGAGGGAAGTCGAGCGAGATGGCCCAGTTAGCAGTGACTACAGGACCGACAAAAGAGGGGGGCGGTTGACTTCCTGCGATAGTGGGGCCTAAGATTTTATCTATGAACAAGGGTTTTTTGTGTGGTGGGAAGATGCTGCTTCTAGGCGCAAGCCTGGGTTTTGTATCCGGCTTCATCGCCCCGGTCAATGCAGCGGAGTTTTACAGTTGGATCGATCCCTCAGGCACGATGGTATTGACCGATGATGCGTCGCAAATTCCCTCTCCCAGAGAACGCAGTCCTGTGACGGTCCGACACTACCGAGACATGCCTGTGACAGTTTCGGAACCTGTCCGACATCCGTCGGGATCCCTATCAGTTCCTCAACCGCAGAAGGATAGTCGAGATAGACAGGCGGCCATGTTGGAAGAGCGCCCCAGACCTGTTGATCCTGCAGATGTGGCTGTGCCGGCGGTGCTGCTGGATGAGCCGACTCAGGCGGTCGCCGACCAGTATCACTGGGTTCCGCTGTCCGGTCCTATTTTTCTTTCGTCCCGTTCGATCTATGGGTTTTGGAGCCACCGGATGGCCGACAATCCCGCTCGGGCTTTAGAGCAGCATCTTCATTCGCTGGCGGCCAGTCTTGGTTTGCAACGCGGTAGTTTTCCGAAGCAAGGGTCTCCGGCCGGCAGCTTCTCCGGAGGGCTGGGGGCCGCGAAGGCATTACCGCCCTCGGGAAATCCTGTCTCTGACCAAGTCTTGCGTGAACGGCAGGCGTTGATCGAACGGAATTTCCTTCTGCATCAAGCGACTCAGCAGGAGATCGCTCGCTTGTCACCTTTATGTTGCGGCAAGGTCATGCCGCCTGCGGGCGCTCACCCTGGTCGCCCAACACGTTAGCTTCTGTGGCCGGCGATACTCCCCCCTCAGAATCCTCTTCGTCCCTGGTGAAAATCATTCATTATGTCGTCGTCGGGCTATTGGTCGTCGGCGGTTTAGTCTACTGGTGGCTGCAACCGGCGACTTTGAACCCGATGGCCGACCCTCGGGCAGCGGAGGCCATCGCGTTGGTGCAAACACACCGCGCAACCACGGCGCCGACCATTCTTCAAGCGTTGACCGAGCACGTTCGCACGCAGACAGAACGGGGAAACGGGGTTAGGCTGGGAGAGTGGCGAGTGTTGCCTCTCGAAGGCGATCTGTACGAAGTGCGTGTCATGCTACGCGAGCAGGGAAAGACCCAGTGGTTTGAGTGGGAGTACATTTGGCATGCGAACTTGGTCACTCGGCGTGTCAATGCCGCCTCCATCCCGGCGGATGGCTTGATGCCCGACGACAGTCCGCGTCAATCTCCTGCAGCCGTATCGTCCTCAGGTGCAGAAGCTAACCGCTGGCCGAAGCTACGGGGTGAACGGGACGGCTACCGTGATGTTTTTTCCGTCGAGGCGCACCTCGCAGCGTGGGACCTTGAAGTCTGAGTTCTCCACTCGTTCGCCGGTCCGCACATTGAATCGCCAGCCGTGCCAGGGACATTCCACAATATCGTTGCACAGCTTCCCTTCTCCGAGCGGTCCGCCTGCGTGAGGACAGGTATTGTCCAACGCGAAAATCGTTCCGTCCACGTTGAACAGGGCAATCCAAATCCCATGAGCCTCTACCGTCCGACAAGCGCCACGAGGGAGGTCGTCGAGCGTAGCCACGGTAACGAATTCGCTCATGAGCGCCTCTTTCCATTCGCGAAGCTATGCGCCAGACGGAAGATCTTCATGGGTACGTAACCTTGAAATAGCTCAGACAAGCCAACGGCTTGATTTCACTATGGGCTTGTGGCATACATCCTATGAATGGCGCCAGTAGGGACTGGGTGTCCTGATGGCATACTTCAGGAGAGCCGGGACTCATTATGGAAATGACGCTCTTGCTCAATTCGACCTACGAACCGCTCCGTGTTCTGCATTGGCAGAAAGCTATCACGCTGCTCTGGCAGGGCAAAGTCGAAGTGCTGGAGGTATACAATCGGGAGATCCACGGGGTGTCGATCTCGATCAAACTCCCGGCCGTGATGCGCCTGCTCAAGTTGGTGAAGCTCAAGGACAGCCACCGCGCTGTAAAGTTTTCCCGCATCAACATCTTTACGCGTGATGGGTATACCTGCCAATACTGCAGTCATAAGTTTAGAACCGAAGACTTGACCTTCGACCACGTCACCCCGATTGCCAGAGGAGGCAGGAAAACGTGGGAGAATATCGTCACGGCCTGCTGGCGGTGCAACAATCGAAAGAGCGGTCGGACTCCAGATGAAGCCAACATGAGGTTGATCAAGAAGCCGGTAAAGCCTCGCTGGAATCCCGTGGTCACGATCACGATCGGTATCCGCAACACCCCCGAGAGTTGGCGCGACTATCTCTACTGGAACATGGAGTTGGATGCCGACCCGTCAGAGACCTAGCAGTTCTCAGTTATGAGTTCTAAGTTTTGGGTGCTGAGTTGACCGAATGGGATCCCAGGAAGAACTCATAACTGAGAATCCCGAACTCAACACTTCCGGCACTCATTCTCCCCCAACTCAGCACTTAAAACTCACAACTCAGAACTTTGGCTCAATACGCTTTATCGATTGTAATCTCGATGTCTCGTCCTCCGACGAGCGTCGGGTTCTTCGCGTACGTTCCTTCCAAATCGCCGGCTTGAACGGGACCGGCTTGGCCATCCCGGTCCAGGCGGGCAACCACATCGACCATTCCTCTGAGTTCGCTGCCCTGAGCCATGACGTCGGCACTGGTGATTTCAAAAGTCACCGGAAACTTCGGACTGTCGATCCGTTTGACCGCGACAGGGCGTGGCGCCCCTTGCGGACGACGAACGATGACGAACAGCACATCGGTAGGCTTGACTTGATCTGCGAGGGCCGGCGCGATTTTTATCTGGCCTGCGACCACTCCCGTCCCTGTCTGCGGGTCGCAACTATGGGCTAACCCCAGCCAGGCAGCGATGCCCGCCAGACCGATAATCCCTCCCGCCATGCCGAGCGATCGTGTTGTGTAAGCTGCCACGCTGCGCTCCCTTTCCTTGTTATTAGGATATTCAGGGGTTCGATCGAGGCCGCAGCAAGCAAAGAGCTGAGGCGTACTTGTTCGGACGTCGAAGCTCTGAGCGGCACGAGAATAAAGCCGGAGACCTTTTTTCAGCATCCTCCAGGCGGGCACATTATACAGAGGCCGTATCAAAAAAGGGAGGGCGCGGTTTACGGAAGGACGGTGGTGTTGCTATGATACGCGCCAATTTCGGCTGAAGGAGGAACAATGCCTGCGAATCCTGGATTTCCATTGTCATTAGATGTCAAAGGCTGGCCCTGTCTGGTACTGGGCGGGGACGATGAAGCGTCAGAGAAAACGCTTCGGCTGCTGGACGCCGGTGCCAAAGTGATTGTCATCAGTCCGACCCTGAATGAAGCGCTCCGCAAGTTGACGGCTTCAGCGAAAGTGATCCATCGGGGGCGGCGATTCAGAGAAACCGATCTCGAAAGTGTGATTCTGGTGATGAACACCCTGCGCGACGATCCGGATTTCTCAAAATCACTCCTGACGCTGGCTCGACAGAAGCGGTTCCTCCTATGGTCGGTGGATCAACCGGAATGGTCGAATGTATTCATGCCGGCCGTCGTCAGCCGGGGACATTTGCGAATCGCTGTGAGCACCAGCGGTACTGCGCCCGCCCTCGCCAGTCGGCTGCGGCAGGATCTGGAGCAGATATTCGGTGAGGATTGTGCGGCATTCCTTGATTGGTTAGCGGACCTGCGGGATGAAACGAAGGCGGCACAGCAGGATGCAGAGAAACGCCGGGCATTGCTCTGGGAAGTCGTCGCCGACTTCAAGCTGAATGGAAGCATCGAGTATCCCAAGGCGTGGCTCGAGGGGTATCGTGGGAGCAAGAAAACGTGAAGCGTGAAGCGTATTTCGTTCTGGACGAACGGCGAGTCCGCGAGGCGAGGCGCGAGAAGAAACGCTACGGGTAGAAGGAGGGAACATGGTTCTGTTGGAATTCAGCATGTCGCCGTTAGGCGAGGGCGAAAGTGTTGGCAAATATGTGTCGCGTTCATTGGACATTATCGACAAGAGCGGTGTGGACTACCGACTCAATCCAATGGGGACGGTGCTTGAAGGAGATTGGGATGACGTGTTCACCGTGGTGAAGAAGTGCTACAAGCGCATGAAAAAAGACTGTAGCCGCATCTCCTGCACGATCAAAGTGGATTACCGCAAAGGACACGAAGGCCGGCTCTCCAGCAAAGTCGCCAGCGTGGAGAAACAGTTGAAACGCAGATTGAAGGTTTGATAGAAGCGCCGCTTCATGAGCTTTTCGACTGTGTCTCCTCCGCTTTTCGCATTTTCTTAAGTGACTCGCCGTGGCCGCACTGTATCGTCATAGATACTTGTCAGATTCTTTTCGATACACAGCCATACCAAACTTAGTGCTTCTTCACTCCTAACTCTTTGACATAGTGGAAGATCATTTTAAACAATCTTGGTATGACCTATGCGTTGTTGTCTCATGTATATCCGGCTCTACCAGCATGGTACGTGTCAGGATGGGTCAACTCTCACTCGGACATCTGGCTTCTGTGCCCCATGTAAGCGAGTGGGTGATTGTTGTCAGCGTCCCTCTGATATTCAGCCTTTCCTGTGCAACCTCGGTCCCCAAACCAGGCGCCTACTATACCTACCAACATCAACTACCCGAAACGCACATGGGATTACCGGTGAATCTTGATCTTCTGGCCACAGCCAAACTCCCTCAGGACGAGAAACGAGACGCGGAGAAGTTACTCATTTTCTTCCATACCTGTCAGGTCAGTCTTACAGAGTACATCGAGTCACTTGAAAGGAATCTTGAAGCGAACGAGCGACTCAGTAAAAAATATGGCGTTGCCGACTCCATTATTGGCGGGTTGTCCGGACTCGCATCTACCGCTGTGCTCGTCGCAGCTGCAGCGATCGCCGCTCCTATTGCTGGAGCCATTTGGGTGGCGGTTGGGCTGTCGATTCAACAGTTCGATATAGAACCTCGCGTCAAAGAAGCTCGTCATCGTCTTGAGGAAGCCAGAGCTTTAGCGCAAACGTTCCCTGATATCGAGCGGGCTTTCGACGCTGTGGTGTTTGTGGATTCAGAGACAGAAGCCCTTAAGCGGTTCAAGAAATGGGAAACCTACATCGAGACGCTTCAAGTTCGGGCCTCGCATGTTTTCGCCAGACCTCCTGCTGAAAACCTTGTACGGTTAGTGGAAGAGTAGTTGAACCAGTGACACTGGAGAAGTGAGCACCCTGAGAGCCGTCCGCTCTGCTCCACCCGAGGCCACCATTTCGAATCAGGCTGGGTCTTTGAGAACGGTCTTCTGCGCCTTCATACAGACGCCTTCTGTTTCGTTACCCTTTCGTTCGGTGACCTTGCCCTCCACCTTTTTCAGCCGCTTGAAATCTTCTTCCGGGATGATCGCCTGGTAGGTAAAGGAGATCGGTTGGTTCCGCACGATGATAAATCCATACTCTTTCGTGTCGAACGCCGGCGATGACCCCAGGCCTTGGATGGTCGATTTGCCGCTATAGGAAAAGAGTTCGCGTACCGCGGTGATAGGAAAGCGCCAGACATCGCTGGTCGAACACTCGTAAGTCTGGCCGTTTTCCAACAACAGAGTGAGCTTGAAGACCAGCGAGGAAACGCGGCGTTGAAACTGCTCGAGGGTCTTGGGATTGTTGCTGATTCGGACGGCGCGTGTTTTCCACGAGATCATGCCATAGTCAATTTCCAAGATCGCGTCGGTGCTGAGGCCTCCGAGTTGGCGCGTCGTCGCTTCCAGCGTCTCCTGGATGGTCGGCGAAGCCTTGAGCGTGACGGGAATCTTGATCACGTACTGTCCTAATTCCTGCAGTTCAGCCTTCGCTTTAATCGAATCGAGATTGGGGAGAGAAATCACGAATCCTTGATCTACAATTTTTACAAATAATTGGTCCGTCACCGCCGCTTCATTATTCTGCGCGGGGGAATGCGCTACATCAACAGCCAGAGCCGACAGGAAAAAATTGAAGAAGAGAAGAAGTGAAATTTGGTAAGGTGTGTGAACCATCTTGCGAGCCCTCTCCGATGCGCGATACAGTATCCTACTCTCAGATATCGATACACAAGGCCAAAGATCATATTGAGGTATCCTATGAAGAACGTGACCTTTTATCGGCTAAGATCCAGCGATCCCTTGGCTGCCCTGTTGTGTGTGACGGCTCTCTTCGCGTGTCTGGGCGTCGCGTCCGCCAAGTCCGAGGACAAGGAACGTTGGGACTCCAAATACAGCAGTGATGCGTATCTCTTCGGGAAAGATCCGATTTCCTTCCTTACGCAGAACGTTCACTTGCTTCCTCAGGGAAAGGCTCTGGATGTGGCTATGGGAGAGGGACGCAACGGCGTCTTCCTTGCAACGAAGGGTTTCCAGGTCACCGGCATCGACATCTCCGAGAAAGGTCTTCAGAAGGCCAAGACTCTTGCCGCCGAGCGGGGGGTGACAATCACTACCCAGATTGTGGATCTTGAGCAGGTCCAGTTGGAGAAGAGCGCATACGATGTCGTGCTATGTACCTATTACTTGCAGCGGAGTCTATTTCCGCAGATCAAGGAAGCCCTGAAAAGCGGTGGCATGGTGGTCGTCGAAACCTACACGATGGAGCACTTGAAATACCGTCCCGACTTTCGGAAGGAGTATCTGATTCAGGCGAACGAACTCCTTGAACTGTTCAAGGAGTTCAAGATTCTTCGTTATCAGCTCGAGGATACGGGCAAGGCTGCGTATGCCAGCATCATCGCTCAAAAACCGTAAGTCATACTAAAACACGGAGAACTTGAAATACTTGGTGGGATTCTTTTTGACTTCAGCCACAAACTGTTCTACTTCGGTCAGCAGTTTATCGGCCCTGGTATAGAGTTCGTCGCTGGTGACGAGTTTGCCGACGGTGCCTTCTCCACGTTCCACTTTTTTGATCAATTGCTCTCCGCGCGCCGTTAAGTTATCCAATTTGGAGTACAGCGCAGGATCGGCCAGCTTTGCCAGCGTGCCATTCTCGTTGTTGAGCTTTGCGGCCAGATCGTTGAGTTCTCGCACCGCCAACGACGCGCGGTTGTACAGTTCCTTATCCGTCACGAGTTTGCCGACGGTGCCTTCTCCTCGCTCAACCTTGTCGAGAAGCGCCAGGCTTTTCTCCGACGTTTTCTCCAGGCTTTCCAGGAGTCGCTTAGAGCGATCATAGAGATCCGGATCATTCACGAGTCTTCCGGTGGTACCCTCGCCCTTGGTGATCGCGGCCAGGGCTTGCTGGACTTGTTCCAGCGCCGCGTTGACCTTTTCAATCGTGACTGAGGCGCCCATCGCAAGGTTGCTGATGTCCATCTCCGCCCGGCCGACGAGTACGCGGCTTGGCGACAAGGGCGGTCTTGCAGATGTGCCTGGGACGATCTCCAGAAATTTATCCCCGAGCAAGCCCAGCGCACGGATGTTAATGGAGGCGTCCTCGCGGATATGTGACGCGACGTCGCGTTTCACGGTGAAGGTAATCTCGACGTTGGGATTGTCGCGGGCAATCTCAATCTTGTGGACGTTCCCGATGGTGACGCCGTTCATCATCACCGGGCTCCCGATTTTGAGTCCCTGTGTGTGATTCACCATCGCGCGAAAACTCGTCTTGCTGCTGACCAACCCCACGCCTTCTTCCAGGTTCAGGACCATGGCGGACAGAAGAATGACCACGGCGAGTACCAGCAGGCCGATTTTCACCTGGGCCCATCTGAGTTGATCTTTGCGCGTCGTCATGCCGAGTCCTGAGGGTTCACGACCGCGGTCTCGTCATTCCTATGTATCGATCATGCGTCCGGCCGTGGATTTCCACTCATCGGTCGACAGACTGGCCGGGTCCAGGAAACCGCGTATCGTCTGATCTTGACGGCCGGCGAGTTCCTGCGGAGGACCCTGGAACACAATGCGGCCATGTTGGATCATCACGATGCCTTCGGCGACACGGAAAGCAAGGTCCAGATCATGGGTGACGATGACCTGCGTGACGCCCTTCGCCTTCAGTTGTAGAATCAAATGTCCGATGGCGAACGAATTGACCGGGTCAAGACCGGCCGTCGGCTCGTCATAGAGCAGGATTTTCGCGCCGCTCGCGAGGGCCCGGGCGATGCCGACGCGCTTACGCATCCCACCGCTGAGGTCGCCCGGCATCTTGTCGATCGCCTCTTCGAGATCGACGAACTGCAGGCTTTGTCTGACGGTGCGCTCAATGGCGTCATCAGGGAACTGCTCCTGTTCCCATAGACGATACCCGACATTTTCACGAACAGTTAGTGAGTCGAACAACGCGGCGCTTTGAAAGACCATCGCCATGTTCTGCCTGATTCGCGGCAACTCGCGCTCGGGTAGATGCGTAATATCTTCGCCATCCACGTAGATCATTCCCTCATCCACCTTGTACAACCCCAGGATCAAGCGCAGGATCGTGGTTTTACCTGATCCGCTGCCTCCGAGAATCACTTTGGTTTCACCGGCTTCGACCTCGAACGAAATGTTCTCCAGTATCCGACGGGCTCCCAGTGTGAGGTCCACGGCTCGTAATGCGATCATCGGTTGCCGATTCGTCATGGGAACGCCATGAAAAGCTTGGTCAGGAAGAAATCGCTGGCCAGAATGAGAATAGATGAGAACACCATGGACTGGGTGGTGGAGGTTCCGACTCCCACCGTGCCTCCCTTCGTTGAGAACCCGGCATAGCAGCCTACCATGGCGATCAAGAATCCGAATACCATCGGCTTGATCAGTCCCAACACGAGATCACCCTGGCGCAGTGCTTCGAACGCCCAAGTCCAATAAAAGTAGGAATCGATGCCGAGGTAGAGTCGCGCGACGAGCCAACCGCCCAGGATCGCAATCCCGTCCGTGATCATCGTCAGGAGGGGAATCATCGCGATGCAGGCCAGCAAGCGCGTGGTGGCCAGTTTGTGAATGGGGTCGGTCCCCTCGGCGCGAAGCGCGTCGATTTGCTCAGTGACGGTCATTGATGCCAACTCGGATGCGATACCGGTGCCGACACGCCCGGCGATCATCAGTGCGGCGAGCACCGGGCCCAACTCCCTGACGACGGAGGTGCTGATTAACCGCGAGACATAGATGGTGGCGCCGTAAGGTTCGAGTTGCACCGCTCCTTGGAGGGCGAGCACCATTCCGGTAAAAAGACCGGTGAGTACGACGATGAACAGTGACCCGACACCAATGCGGTCCATCTGTAAAATGGTTTCTCTCACGTAAAAGGGGGGACGGAGAAGATTGGCGACGGTCCTGCCGCAGAGCAGGGTGAACTCTTGAATCACGAGTACGTAGCCGAGAATGGTTTGGTTAAGATTCACGTGTCCGGTCTTGGGTTACTCTGGTCATAACAAGACTTTCAATGAACTCACATACGTAGACCCACGAACACCCGGCATTATAAGTCGAGGCGGCAGAGCGGACAACTCGTGCTTAGTTTTTCGGGATATCGAATTGGTTGAATCTCAACAATAGACCCGGGCAACACGTGGCCCGATGCCGCAAAGGACCTCATAGGAAATCGTGCCGAGCCACTCGGCGACCTCATCCGCCGTGATCCGTTCTCCTCCCTGCTGCCCGATCAACACGACCTGATCGCCGGCTTTAACCTGCGTCACGTGGGTCACATCGACCATCGTCATGTCCATGCAGACTTTTCCGACAATAGGCGCTCGCTGTCCGGCGATGAGAACGGCGCCGCGGTTCGACAATGAGCGGCTATATCCATCCGCATACCCGACCGGCAGGATGGCGATGCGGGATTCTCGGGCGGCCGTGAACGTTCGGTTGTAGCTGATGCTGTCTCCCTTCCGGATCGTGCGCACTTGAGCGACGGTGGCAGACAAGGTCAGGACGGGTCGCAGAGCCGGGAGAGAGCCTCTCGCAGGTAGCGTGTGATAGCCATAGAGCATGATGCCGGGCCGCACAAGACTGAAGTGCGAAGCGGGATAGCGCAGAATCGCCGCGCTGTTCGCCGCGTGCACAAGCGGCAGTGAGATCCCGTTCTGTTCCGCTTGTGTGACGACAGAACGGAACCGATCGAGCTGGCGCTCTGTAAATGCCGCGTCGTCTCCATCGGCATCGGCGAGATGGGTCATCAGACCTTCGGGGCGGAACCGAGACTTAAAAAGAGACGAGGTGATCAATGACAACGCACCTTCTGGTGAAAGACCAAGTCGGCCCATGCCGGTATCGACTTTGATGTGAACGGGGTAGGGGGATGAATTGGACCTGAGGTGTTCGCCGAGCCGACGGGCGATGTCTTCATCATAGATAACAGGGATGAGGTGATGAGCGACCAGGTCCGGGATTTGTTCGGGAAACAAAGCCCCCATGACAAGAATCGGCGCCTTGATGCCAGCAGCTCGCAGGGCCAGCCCTTCATCAAGCGTGGCGACTCCAAATCGCGAGATGCCAAGCCGGTGCAACGTACGGGTGATTTCCACATCACCGTGCCCATAGGCATTGGCTTTGACGACGGCCAGGATGCCGCACGCCTGTGAAAGATGCCGGCGTAGTTCTGCGACGTTATGCGTTAAGGCTTGCAGATCGATCGTCGCAATAATCGAAGCGAAAGAATTGGCCCGCGGCACGGGCAGCGCTGGGTTAGGGTTGGTCGGCAGGGAGTTCAGACTTCCAAAATCTCCTCTTCCTTCTTCTTCATGACTTGATCTATTTTCTGCACGTATTGATCCGTGAGCTTTTGAGTGTCCGCTTCCGCCTTTCGTAACTCATCTTCCGTCAGTTTGGAATCTTTCTGCAACTGCTTGAGTTCGTGGTTTCCATCATGACGGATGGTGCGGATCTGCACTTTTGTCTCCTCACCGTGTTTTTTACAAATCTTTATCAGGTCCTTGCGACGCTCTTCGGTAAGCGGAGGGAGAGGGATGCGGATGAGCTTGCCGTCATTGGAGGGGCTGATCCCCAGGTCGGAGGCGCGCAACGCTTTCTCGATTTCTTTCACCATCGAAGGTTCCCACGGCTGTACCGTGATCAGGCGAACTTCAGGCGTGGCGATATTCGCGATCTGCTTGAGCGGGGTCGGGGTTCCGTAATAGTCGGCTTTGATGCCGTCGAGCAGAGCAACCGACGCGCGGCCGGTCCGCAATCCGGCGAGATCTCGTTTGAGATGTTCCAGCGCTGCTTCCATTCGGTCGGTCACTTTGTGACGGATCTCATGTGCAGTGGACATGTCTACCTCCGCTGTGTTCAGCGGCCTCCCACGGTCACGAGCGTGCCGATGTTTTCGCCCTGCACCACTCGCTTTAGGTTCCCCTTCTCTTTCAAATTAAACACAATCAATGGCAGGTTGTTATCCATGCACAGGCTGACGGCGGTAGAGTCCATGACCTTGAGGTTTTGATTCAGAATTGAGAGAAAGGGGATTTCGGCGTATTTCTTGGCGGCTGGATTTTTCATGGGGTCCGATTCATAGATGCCATCGACCTTCGTGCCTTTCATGATCACCTGAGCCCCGATCTCCATGGCTCTGAGCGCTGCGGCTGTGTCCGTCGAAAAGTAAGGGTTTCCGGTTCCGCCGGCAAAGATCACCACTCGGTTCTTTTCCAGGTGCCGGATCGCTCGGCGGCGGATGTACCCTTCGGCCAGTTGGCGCATTTCAATCGCCGATTGAACGCGCGTCATGACGTCTTTTCGCTCTAGGGCATTCTGAAGGGCGAGGGCGTTTAAGACGGTAGCCAACATCCCCATATAATCGGCCGAGGCACGTTCCATCCCGGAAGCGCTCGCTGCGATTCCACGGAAGATGTTGCCGCCGCCGATGACGATAGCGACTTGGACATTGAGGGCCACGACCGCGGCGACTTCCTCGGCGAGGCCTTCCAGGATGGATGGTTGGATGCCGTAGCCCTGCTCACCGGCCAGGATCTCCCCGCTCACCTTGAGGAGGATCCTGCGGTATTTGGCAGAGTTCATACTTGGCCTAATTGGTAGCGCGTGAATCGACGGACGTTCATGTTCTCGCCGATTTTGGCGATCTTCTGAGCCAGCAAATCTTTAATGGTAACGGCGGGATCTTTGATAAAGGACTGTTCGAGAAGGCAACTCTCTTGATAAAACTTTTCCAACTTGCCGTCGATGATCTTTGGCCACGCAGCTTCAGGTTTTCCCATTTCCTTGCATTGGCCCTGATAGATGTTCTTTTCTTTGTCGATCACGTCGGCGGGCACATCCTCCCGCTTGACATACGAGGGGCTGGACGCAGCGATCTGCAACGCGAGATCTCTGAGAAAGGCCTGGAACTCGTCGTTGCGCGCAACGAAATCAGTTTCGCAATTGACCTCAAGCAAGACCCCGATTTTGCTCCCGGGGTGAATATAGGACGCCACTGCCCCTTCGTGGGTCTCTCGTCCGGCCTTTTTTTGCGCAGCCGCGAGGCCCTTTTGACGCAAATAGTCGACGGCCTTTTCCACATCGTTGGCGTTTTCCGTGAGCGCCTTTTGGCAGTCCAAAATCCCAGCGCCTGTTTTCTCCCGCAATTCTTTCACTAACGCGCTCATTCCAGCCATGTGTCACTATGCTCCGATCGGCAGTCGATTAGTGGGTGTTTTATGAGGTTGCCGGAACGCTTTCCAGACTCATCGGAGTCGAGTGAACCGGACGGACATCGCCCCGCCGTTCTCCTCCGACGGCTGTGCCGGCCAGTTCACCTTCCTCGCGCTGTGTGCGTAGATGCGCGCCTTCGATGCAGGCCTCCGCAATGTGGGAGGTGATGAGCTTGATGGATCGGATCGCGTCGTCGTTGCCGGGAATGGGAAGATCGATATCGTCCGGATCGCAGTTCGTATCGATGATGGCGATTACCGGGATTCCCAACCGGTTCGCCTCCTGAACGGCAATCCGTTCAATACGCGTATCCAACACAAAGACGGCGCCGGGAAGGGCTCTCATATTCTTGATCCCGCTCAAATACTTTTCCAGCTTCACCGTTTCCTTCTGCATCTGGCCAAGTTCTTTTTTCGTGTGACCCTGGTGCGAGCTGTCGGCGAGAATCGCTTCAAACTTCTTCAGTTTCTCGATGCTGCGCCGTATGGTCTGGAAGTTGGTCAACATGCCGCCCAACCAGCGCTGGTTCACAAAGAACATGTTGCTGCGCTTCGCTTCCTCTTCCAAAATGTCCGCGGCCTGGCGCTTGGTTCCGACAAAGAGTACGGAGTTGCCTTCTGCAACCGTATCGCGGACAAAGGCGTAGGCCTGTTGCAGTCGGTCGAGTGTCTGCTGAAGATCGATGATATAAATCCCGTTGCGCTCGCCAAACAGGAACCGTTTCATCTTAGGATTCCAACGGTTCGTTTGATGTCCGAAGTGAACCCCTGCTTCCAAGAGTTCCTTGATTGCCACAACTCCCACGCCTTCACCTCCCTTCAGGACTTGCGGAGCGTCCTTTGTTAGAGGACGAGAAGGTCACCCCTTCTTGTTCCCAAGCCGAGCGACGCGCACACCGCGTCGATGTGAACTTGAACAATGTTAATGGTCTCGATACGAGCAACTGCACGTGCGAGCGATCTCAAAAACCTGTAAAGCCTTGGAACGCTATCATAATTGTCTTGGCATTGCAAGGTGAAGGTGCGCCAAACATGCTTTAGGATCGGTAGCTTGCATTGATCTTGACGTAGTCGTACGAGAGATCAGTGGTCCACATTTCCGCGGTCGCAGCCCCTGGGCCAAGATCGGCGTGGATGGTAAATTCCTTCCGACGAAACACCTTGGCAATCCGCCGTTCGGCCTGAGCGCCCAGCCCCACTCCGGCCGTGACCATAGGTACCTCATCAAACGTCAAGCTGACATGCTGCGGTCTGAGAAGCACCCCGGAACGACCGATCGCCGCCATCACCCGGCCCCAATTGGCGTCTTCTCCGAAGAATGCCGTTTTGACGAGACTCGATGTGGCGATGGTTTGCGCCACGCAGCGCGCGTCCGCGCGAGATCTCGCTCCGGACACGACAATGCGCACCACTTTAGTGACCCCTTCGCCGTCCCGACACACCTGCATCGCCAGCGACCAACAGGCTCGCGTCAACATGTCCCGAAAATGTTCAGCCTCCCGCGTACCATCCTGAATCCGTTCGTTCGCCGCCATGTCATTCGCCAGGCACAGGACCGTATCGTTTGTGCTGGTATCGCCGTCTACCGAGATGCAGTTGAATGACCGATCGACGGCCGCCTTCAGCGCGGCCTGAAGAGTGGCTCGATCGATACACACGTCGGTCGTGAGGTAAGCCAGCATCGTCGCCATGTTCGGGTGGATCATGCCCGACCCTTTCGCCATGCCGCCGATCGTCACGGTCCGGCCGCCGATCCTTTCATACAGCGCGACTTGTTTGACCCGCCGATCCGTCGTCAAAATCGCCCGCGCCGCTTCGGTTCCACCGCTCCGCCTGGCTCTCTTCATGAGTAGCGGCAGCCCTCGTTCAATATGTGAGAGTGGCAGCGGTTGGCCGATCACTCCAGTCGAGCCGACAAACACTTTCCGGCGCGAGACACGGAGCTGTTTGGCGACCAGAGTCGACATTTTCCTGGCTGCGGCAAGCCCGACGGCTCCCGTACAAGCATTCGCATTTCCGCTGTTGACGATGATGGCGCGTCCCACGCCAAGCCGGAGATACTGCCGGTCTAGAATGACCGGGGCGGCCGCCATGCGATTGGTGGTGAAGACCCCGGCGATTGGGCCATCCTGCTCTGAGAGCACGATCGCCAGGTCTTTGCCCGGCGGCTTCTTAATGCCGCAATGAATTCCCGCCGCTTGAAACCCGCGCGGTGCTGTGATGCCGCCACGAATCCGCTTCATAGAGGACTCAATCGTGAGTGAGATCCGGGAGAACTGAAGACGGCATGATCACGGGAAGATGCCGGGAGCGGTCAGGCCCATCTCTTCGGGAAATCCCAACATCAAATTCATCGCCTGAACGGCCTGACCCGCCGCGCCTTTCACCAGGTTGTCCAACGCCGCTACCGTAATGATCCAGCCCGCTCGCTGATCGGTATAGACCGCCAGGTCGCAGAAGTTTGACCCACGGACATGGCGGGGATTGGGCATGACCTCCTCGTGGATACGGATGAACCGCTCACCTTGATAAAAGTCGCGGTACAACATTATCAGTTCGGTGCTTCCCATCAATTGGTTGAGGCGACAATAGGCCGTGCTGAGGATCCCTCGGTTCATGGGGACGAGATGAGGAGTGAAGGCCACGCGAAGAGACGTCTTGTGTCGGCCTTGTGCAAGATGGATCCCGGACAGCTCCTGTTCGATTTCCGGGATGTGGCGATGCCGGCCGATTTTATAAGGCTCAAGCGATTCATGAGCTTCCGGGAAATGGTAAGGAAGAGCGGGACTACGACCGGCGCCCGACACACCGGACTTGGCGTCGATCACGATCGTGTCAGGTATGACAAGGCCATTCTTGATCAATGGGGCTAGTTGTAGGATTGCCGCGGTCGGATAGCAGCCAGGCGAGGCTACCAATCGGGCTTTTGCAATCTCGACCCTGTGCAACTCGGGCAATCCATATACCGCCACTTCCAAAAGCTTCGGGTAGGCATGCGGCGTTTGATACCAGCGTTCGTAGATGCCGGAATCTTTGAGCCGGTAGTCGGCGCTCAGGTCGATGACGCGTTTGTTGGCTGTCAAACAACTTGCGACCGGCATCATCGATTTGGTGTGGGGAAGCGCCAAAAAAATGATATCCGCCCGCTCGGCTAATTTCTCGGGCGCCAACGAATCAAACGACAAAGGGACGGTGCTGGCCAGATGAGGAAAGACGGACGCCACAGAACAGCCGGCCGACTTTTCCGATGTCACGGCCGTGAGCTGTGCCCGCGGATGCATGGCGATAAGCCGAACCAGTTCGGCGCCCGTATACCCGCTGGCGCCGGCGATTGCCACGGTTACTTGTTGATTCGCGCTTCCCATCATTACATTCTGATTGATGACATCAACGGACATAAAAAAGGGAAGGCTCCGGAGCCTTCCCTTGTTCTGTGAACTGCTCCTTGGCCGTTATCGCTTCGAATATTGGAAGCGCTTCCTGGCGCCCTTTTGACCGTATTTCTTGCGTTCTTTCACACGAGAATCGCGGGTCAAGAGTCCTTCCTTCTTTAAAGGCTCTCGCAAGGCCGGGCTCATGGTCACCAAAGCCTTCGAGATTGCGTGCCGAAGGGCTCCTGCTTGCCCCGTGGGGCCACCCCCATAGACGGTGGCGCGTACCGAACACTTACCGGACAATCCGGTGAGCTCCAGCGGAAACTGGATCACATTTCGAAGAGTGGGCCGGGGAAACGCCTGTTCGAGCGGCTTTTGATTCACGACGATGTCATTGCCGGCCGCCGTGACCCACGCCCGCGCGATCGCGCATTTTCGTTTGCCTGTTGCATACTGGACTACGACTGCCATACGAACCTGCCTCCTTCACTTTTTGTGGACGGATCGGTGGATGAATTATAGTGCGATCGACTCGGGTTGCTGAGCCTGATGGGGATGAGCGGTTCCTGCGTACACTTTCAGTTTCTTCCCCATTTGTTTGCCAAGCGGGTTCTTGGGTAACATCCCTTGGACGGCCTTGGTCAGTAGCTGTGTCGGATTTTTGGCATGAAGATGCTGCGCGGTGGTTGTCTTTAGCCCTCCCGGATATCCGGTATGGTGGACATAAGTCTTGGTTCGGAACTTGTCTCCCGTCAATCGGATTTTCTCGGCATTGACGATGACCACATGATCGCCGGTATCCACATTTGGCGTAAAGGTCGGTTTATGTTTGCCTCGGAGAAGAATGGCCACGCGCGCGGCCAATCGTCCCAAAGTTTTCCCTTCGGCATCCACCAGATACCACTTTCTTCTGATGTCCGCCGGCTTCTCCACATAAGTCGTCATGTCCGCTCTCAGCTCCTGCTCACTATATAAGAGGTGATGATGCTACACTTCTTGGGCGCCTAAATCTTTGGTGTCGAGCTTGGCAATCCACGCATCGAGATTGTTGCCGCTTCGGCGTTTCATGACGTCATCCGTGACATAGATAGGGCAACGTGTTCGAAGCGCCAACGCGATCGCATCGCTCGGCCGAGCATCCAAGGTCCGCTCGACTCCTTTGGATGTCAGGTAAATAGTGGCGTAATACGTGCTGTTCTTGACGTCGGTTACCACGACACGCTCGATCTTGACCGTGAGGTGATCGGCGAAGCTGCGGATCAGGTCATGGCTCATGGGTCGCGGTGTGACGACGCTTTCCATCGCTAGCCGAATGGCGTTCCCTTCAGCGGCTCCGACCCAAATCGGTAACGTATCGTGATGTTCATCGCTGCGCAGGATCACAATATGAGTTTCCGTATTTTGGTCCAGGTGCAGCCGATCGACCTTCAACTCGATCAATTCTGATGATTCTTTGGATGCCATAATATAATCACAGACCTCAAACATTTGAGATGGGACGGCTGCTTAGGTCTCGTACTTTCCGAAATCCTCCGGCTTGAGATTCTCGAGCCACTGCTCGAGCTCTTCCGAGCTTTGTTTTCGAATCACCGCTTCACTGGCAAAGATAGGAGCGTCGGTGCGGAGCGCGAGCGCGATGGCGTCACTGGGCCGCGAGTCGACCGTATACTCGGAATCTTCATACATTAAATGAATCTTGGCGAAATAGGTATTCTCGGTCAAATCCGTGACCACGACGCTGATGATCTTAGCATCGAACGCCTCCAGGAAAGACTTCATGAGGTCATGCGTCATCGGCCTGGGCGCCGCGATATTTTCGAGCGCCAGGCTGATGGCGCTGGCCTCCGATTTGCCCACCCAGATCGGCAGCATATCCGTATTGTCCTCGTCCCTGAGAATCACGATATAGTTTTGATTGTAGGGGTCAAACATCAACCCCCGTACTTTCATTTGAGCAATCATGGTGAACGATCTCTCCTCCCACCGTAGCGGAAAGAGCTTAAATTAAATGGAAGATTCACAATTTAACACTTCTAAATTCTGTGTGTCAACGAAGAGGAGGGAGAATCGTCAGGGGGTCGAAATGTCTTGACGGGAAGGGTACGCTCAGAAAATCAATCGCTACGATTGCGGCCGATAGTTTTGATCTATCTTCGAGGTATCAGCAGACTCTCCCAGCTTGAGGAATGCCTTCATTTGTTTTTTTACCAGTTCACGTCCGCTTTCTTCACCTAGGTTGACTTGGTACTCGTTGATCACCATCACCCGCATTCCTTCCCATTTTTTCCAGCAGCTTTTACAGACCTTGCCCTTAATTTCGGATTCCAACCTTCCCATAAATAGGTTATCGGTGATGGGCTCGCCCGCTTGGCTGCATGTCACACACTGAACTTGCGTCATGGTACATATCCTCCCGACTTTCTGTTGCTCCCTTGTCCTTGCAAGCAACAGCATTTTAGCATCTTAGCATCCACGCTCTGCGAAAAAAAGAGGGTCGAGTCTGCATTGACCCGATGCAAGGTTCGTGTTAGAAGAAGCCCGCATCATAGGAGATGCAAGCCCGGATGGCGGAACTGGCAGACGCGCCGGACTCAAAATCCGGTTCTCGCAAGAGAGTGGGAGTTCGACCCTCCCTCCGGGCACCATGGTGCCCAAGCCCGCCGACTTCTGTGTAGGAGTGACTAGGTTTGGAGGGGGTCGAATCATCAACCACCTGGTAGACTGCCTCTTGACATGCCCTATTGGTTATCCTATAGTTCCACCGTTGAATTTAGGGCGCCATTGAGAAATACATAATCGGGATTTTGTCGTTCATCATCAAACTTTTTCTAACTCACAAGGAGGCAGCACATGCGTAACGTGTTGGCACTAGGAGCTGTAGTTCTCTTTGTCGGCTCCGTGAGCGTCGCAATGGCCCAGGAGCGTCTGCCGCAGCACTCCGGGTTCGGTACAGGTGTAGGCGAGAATGCGGGGCCCGGGACCCGCTCCCAAATTTGGGACAAGAGCGCATTCTTGGAGAGACTATCGCAACCGGAAACCGTGTATGGACGCGTACTTGCCATCGACATTCCCGGCCGCAAAATGCATCTTGAGACTGGCGGTAGCTCACACGATGAAGGTCGAGCCGGAACTGGTGCAATGTCATCCTTGACGGTGTATCTGGAT
>JBQTHT010000119.1:0-2529 GCA_052389595.1 Nitrospiraceae bacterium | reverse complement strand
ATGCGAAAACCGGCCTGGTCTATCAGACCCGGCATGGTCAACCCTTTACCATCGTGGGATTCACGGATAACACCGCGGTCGTGGACTTCAATCATCCCCTTGCAGGAAAGTCGCTCGTCTTCGATGTGCAGGTGCTGAAGGTGGAACAAGGATCGTAGTCGCTCACTTGAAAACATTCACACATTGTAAAGGGGGTAGCATGTCAACGATTGAAAAATCCATCGAGGTCGAGGTCCCGGTTCGAACGGCGTATAACCAATGGACCCAGTTTGAAGAATTTCCGCATTTCATGGAGGGAGTGAAGGAAGTCAAACAGATCGATGATAAACGCTTACACTGGAAAGCGGAGATTGCCGGCAAGGAAAAGGAATGGAATGCCGTGATCACGGAGCAGACCCCGGACAAGCGGATCGCCTGGACCAGTACCGGCGGGGCCATCAATGGCGGGGCCGTCACTTTTCATCGGCTCTCGGATGCAAAGTCAAAAATAATGCTGCAGTTGGATTACAACCCGGAGGGGTTTCTGGAGAACGTCGGTGACACAGTGGGGTTCGTCACCCAACGCGTGACAGGAGATCTGGATCGCTTCAAACAGTTTATCGAAGCCAGGGGTCAAGAAACAGGAGCATGGCGAGGCTCAGTCAAATAGCCAGGTGTGCAGAGGGCAAGATTCGTGTTCGCGAACGCCGATAAGTGTCTGCTCCACTCGCCCCATTTTTCATGAGGGCCGGTCATGTCAACCAGTAGCCCGCCCCGGCCCTCATTGAAAAGCTGGGTCTGTTCCGTTGCAATAGGTGTACTGCTCCTTACCTGTGGATGCACGAAGCAGTACATACCGGAACTCATCCTCCCGAGCGCCGACAAAACCATCGACGCGGTGGTCGAATTTCACCCACTCCGAATGGCGCCCGGTATCCGCTCGGGGCATGATACGTATGGAGTGGAGGGACCCAAGGTCGAAACAGCCTCCCCAACAGACCTCACCGACCAAATCTCCACAGCCATGCTCAGTGGGCTGGCGGACAGCGGCCTGTTCAGTCACATCACCGCCTTTGACCCACAGCCCGATCTCATCCTGTCCGGTCGCATTGACAAATTCTACGAGCACTACCGCCAAAAGCTCTGGACCTATGCCCCCTATGCTGAAACGGTCGCGGGGCTCTTGCGAATCAACACCTATGTGAGTACCGGCGAGGTGAACCTAACCATGACGGTGCTAAAGGCGACGGGTGAAGTCATAGGACGGTACCCAAGCCGCGTCACATTCCAGGAAGATTTCAAGCCCAATTCGGAGATGCCGCCGGGAGAGCGGCTGAATCACGCGCTGGCCGAGGCCGTTCAGGAGATCCGAGATAAATTAGTCGCGGACCCCCGCTTAGCGCAATTCACCCCATCAAAAACCCTGTCCTCGCAGTAGTCGTACGCGCCGAAGATTGCATGGGCAGGTTCGCGTCTATCCTGCTACCGCTCCCGCATGCTCTCCTTCGCATATTTTAGGAGGGGGGCGAGAGCCAAATGTTGGTTCAGGCAGCCATTGTTGCTCGATGATACTATAAGTCCATTCCTAAGCGGTGTTTCCCTTATGGCGTCGATTTTTCAAGTAAGAGGGGGGATGCATCAATATAGTGCCGAGCACTCAAGAAACTACTAATAAGCCAGGCGCTCTGCAGTTATAGTTGAAGGTTGAACTGTTCGTACGGAAGATGGCTTAGCAAAACAGAGCTTCTAGCGATGAGAAACAAATCGGTCTGCCACTAGGACTTTAATCGTGAGACGCCGGTTGCCCCGTTCTATTTCAATAGGTAGGATTGGTCCGGCTTTTCTAGGCAGGCTTTCATTGAACCTTGCCTAGCATGCATGCGATCCTTCATATGGTAGAGTGGCGGAGATGCCTCAGCAGGTCGGTCAGACGAACCATCCTTTACCGCTGAAGTTGCTGCCCTTCTATCTCGATACGTTCTCTATCGAGGAAGCGGCTCGCACGGCTCGCGGTCGCCGAATTCTCTGGCTTGAAATTCTTTTGAATGATCAACTCGATCTCTCCCCATGGCGTGACCACTCTGGGGTCCAGGAGGCTTATCAGACTGCGTGCCGGTGGTACACACATTACCGAAGCCTGATTACCTACCTGTTCAATCGAGCGCCGCTCCCGACCACCCCCGGCCCCATTGACTTTCAGGAGTACCGAACGTTTGCCGAGGCTGTCTGCTTCGCCTACCATCACCACTGATCGAACTGCTCTTCCACTACCCCAGACATTGACGGTGACCTCCCTGGGTCGGCTATTTCCTGGCGATCTTGGGGGGCAAGTATGACGGAATTCGCACGCTCGCCTACCACTCCCGCAGACCATCCCTTAACGCAGATGCAGGAAGAAGCAGATGAGGCAGCGCTGGTTGGTTCTGATTTCCATTGTCACCACCATGCCGGAAAAGGTTACGTGCCGGTTCTTGACCTGTATGGTCGACCAATTCATACTCACTCAGGTGCAAGCCACCGAGGATTAGGATCAAAGATCAGATAGCCAAA
>JBQTHT010000118.1:0-3535 GCA_052389595.1 Nitrospiraceae bacterium | reverse complement strand
ATAGCATGTTCGAATCCTGCCTTTAACCCTGCGGGGTCCTCAAACTACCTGACCTGTTTTCAGAATGCCAAAAACAGAACGACCCCCGTGACCTCGTGGCTGTCGCGGGGGTCGCTCCGATTAGGTTACTGTGCTGTTCCGAGATTTCCTGAATCCGTAGCCCGACTCCTTGTGAGACGTCGAGAGGCGCTAGACCTCTGCCATCGCCTCCTGCTCGATAAACGTCGGTGCGCCGTCTCGCAGCACGACCTTGATCTTCCGCGTGTCTTTGAACCGGCCCTTGATCAGCTCCTCGGACAGGGGATCGCCGATGCTGCGTTGGATGGTGCGGCGCATGGGACGTGCCCCATACATCGGCTCGTATCCTTCCTTAATCAACCAGTGCTTCACCTCATCGTCGATTTCAATCTCGACTCCGCGCTCCAATAGGCGAAGATTCAGCTCCCTCAATAGAATATCCAGAATACTGAAGAGATGTTCCTTATCCAACTGATGGAAGACCACCACTTCGTCGATCCGGTTGAGGAATTCAGGGCTGAAGGAGCGGCGCAATTCACCCATCACTTCTTCCTTGCGCTTGCGTTCCTGTTCACCGGCCTCGACGCTCTGGAAGCCGAGCGACACCCCCTTCTGAATCAGTCTGGTGCCGATGTTTGACGTCATGATGACAACGGTATTTTTGAAATCGACTTTACGACCCAGGCTATCGGTCAACACTCCGTCATCCAGTACTTGCAACAGGACATTGAACACATCAGGATGCGCTTTCTCGATTTCATCGAACAGAACGACGGAATAGGGCCGCCGACGGACCTTCTCCGTAAGCTGACCTCCTTCTTCATAGCCGACATATCCGGGGGGCGCTCCAAACAAGCGCGAACTGGTGAATTTCTCTTGATACTCCGACATGTCGATCCGCACGAGGGCATCCTCGGTGTTGAACAGAAATTCGGCCAGCGTTCGAGCCAGTTCGGTCTTCCCCACACCGGTCGGGCCCAAGAAAATGAAGGAACCGATGGGCTTTTTGGTTTCCTTGAGGCCAGCGCGGGAGCGCCGGATTGCGCGGCACACCGCCGAGATGGCTTCGTTTTGACCGATCACCCGTTTATGGAGGAATTCCTCCATCCTGAGGAGTTTATTCGACTCTTCCTCTTCTAGTTTAAAGAGAGGAATTCCGGTCATCTTGGAAACCACATAGGCCACATCTTCCTTGCCGATCGTCGGTTTGTTCTTTTCCTGGTTCTTTTTCCACTCTCGCTTGGATTCGTCCAGCAACTTCCGAAGCCGCTCTTCTTCTTCACGATGACGGACGGCTTCCTCGAAATTCTGCATCGAGATGGCAAGTTCCTTCTCGCGCGACACTTTCTTCAGCTCCTGCTCGAGAGCTTTGAGCTCGGTGGGCAGGGCATAGGTTTGCAGCTTGGCGCGCGAGCCGGTTTCGTCGATCAGGTCAATGGCCTTGTCCGGCAGGAAGCGGTCGGTAATATACCGATCCGATAACTTCACCGCTTCAATAATGGCTTCCTCGGTGATGTCGACTCCGTGATGCTCTTCATACCGATCTCGGAGCCCCTGGATGATCCGAACGGTTTCGTCAATGCTCGGCGGCTGCACGTAGATCGGCTGAAAACGGCGTTTGAGCGCGCCGTCTTTCTCAATGTGTTTACGATATTCGTCCAGCGTGGTCGCCCCAATACATTGAATCTCCCCTCGAGAGAGGGCCGGCTTCAGCATGTTCGAGGCATCGATAGAACCTTCCGCCGCACCGGCGCCGACGAGCGTGTGCAACTCGTCGATGAAAATAATAATGTTGCCCGCTTGGACAATTTCTTTCATGACGACTTTCAGCCGCTCTTCAAACTGCCCACGGTACTTCGTGCCCGCCACGAGGGAGCCCAGGTCCAGTGCTATCACTCGGCGCGAGAGCAGATTGTCGGGAACCTCCGATTGAATAATTCGTTGTGCCAGACCCTCCACAATCGCGGTTTTTCCGACGCCTGATTCACCGATGAGAACGGGATTGTTCTTGGTTCGGCGACTGAGAATCTGCAGCACCCGCTCGATTTCATCGGCACGGCCAATGACGGGGTCCAATTGACCTTCCTGAGCCAACTGCGTGAGGTCTCGCCCAAATTCGTCGAGTGCGGGAGTATTGCTCTTCCTATCCCGTTCGCGCGGCGCGGATTTGCGAAGGAATGTCACCGTCAACTGACGTGCCGTGAGGAGGTTGGCTCCCAAGCTCCTCAGTATTTTCCCTCCGATTCCTTCTTCCTCGCGCAAGAGTCCCAATAGCAAGTGTTCGCTGCCGATATGGTTATGTCCGAGGAGACGCGCCTCTTCGACCCCGTACTCGATCACCTTTTTGACGCGGGGGCTGAAGGGAATTTCTCCAAAGGTCATGGTGGTGCCGCCGCCCGGAAGATTGCGCTCGATTTCGAGTCGGATCTGCTCCGACGACAGGCCCATTTTCTTTAAGATCATCAGGGCGATGCCGTCCGATTCCCGAAGAATCGCCAACACCAGGTGTTCGGTCCCCAAATAATCGTTCTGGTGCCGTTCGGCCTCTTCGCGCGCGAGGATGATGATCTTGCGACCCTTGTCCGTGAATCGTTCGAACATCCTGCCTCCTTTATTGTGGGGGCTTACTAATATCTACGAGAGCGAACCCTTCGAAAAACCAGTTTAATTCTAACTATACGGCTGATTGGTGTCAAGACTACGAACGGTTTGCGCAGAATTGCCGGCATTCCACTCTCCTTGCATTCGTTGACAACAAAAGAACCATATCGATACAATCCCGCCTCTCAGAGACGATTCAATTCTGATTACCTTCCCTGCTCCGTCCATGAAAACCATTGGGATATTAACGAAGCCTAAGTTTCCCGATGTCAAGCCGACTCTCAAGGACCTTGTCGCCTGGTTACGAGAACGGAAAAAAGATGTGGTGCTCGATGGCGCGACGGCAGCGTTGATCGGGGAACGGGCTTCTCATCAAAAGCCCTACATTGCCTCAATAGCCGACATGGTGCTTGTCCTAGGGGGCGATGGCACGATGCTGAGCGCGGCGCGCCTCGTGGAGGAACGCGCTATTCCGATCTTGGGCGTCAACATGGGAGGCCTGGGTTTCTTGACCGAAGCGAGTCTTGAGCAACTGTATCCCTCGCTAGAGCGCGTGTTCGCACAGGATTATGTCGTGGACGAGCGACTGATGTTGCGAGCCCACATTCACCGCCATGGGGAGCATGTCGCGCACGCCACGGTCCTGAACGATGTGGTCGTCAGTAAAGGCGCGCTCGCACGCATGATCGAGATCCGCATCTCGATTCAAGGACAGCTTGTGACGAACCTGCGAGGCGACGGGGTGATTGTTTCAACTCCTACCGGCTCCACCGCCTATTCCCTCTCGGCTGGAGGGCCGATCATGACGCCGGCAGTTCAGGCGTTACTCATTGCTCCCATTTGTCCCCATACGTTGACGCACCGTCCGCTTCTGATTCCCAGCGACGCGGCGATCGAAGTCACCTTGACGAGCAAG
>JBQTHT010000117.1:0-26335 GCA_052389595.1 Nitrospiraceae bacterium | reverse complement strand
CAGCCAGGCGCTCTAACCCTTGAGCTACACCCACCATGCGATACGGGGAAGACTGATCCGTGGCAGAAGGGCATCTTAGCAAACGAACCAGAATGCTCGCAACTTTGCCGCCGCGTCTCAATGGGTTCGCGCATCGAACGCGGCTTGCATTTCTGAGACAAGCGCAGTGGTGGCCGATGCAGGATCAGCCGCGTCACGTATGGGCCTTCCCACTACCAGATAATCCGCTCCCGCAGCGATCGCCTGGCTGGGCGTGGTGGCACGGGCATGATCATCGATTCCTTTTCCTCCGGGACGGACCCCGGGGGTCACAATCAATAACGGACGAAGCACGGCTTGACGAATGGATGCCGGTTCTTCCCCAGATGCCACTACGCCGTCGCAACCGACTTCCGCCGCTAGGGCGGCTCTGGCAGTGACTAAATCCTTGACGCTGCGCTGGATCCCCATCTCACGCAAATCGTTGCTATCGAAATTTGTCAACACCGTGACGGCGAGCAGTTTCAACTCGGATTGCCCCCGCCCCTGAACGGCTGCAGTCAGCGCTTTCCGATTCGCATGGATGGTCAGAAACTCTACGCCCATCGACGCAACCTGCGCCGTCGCTCGACGTACTGTCTCATCGATATCCAAGAACTTCAAATCGAGAAACACCCGCTTGCCCCGTGCCTTGACTCTCTTGACGATTTCCGGTCCGGCAGCCGTATAAAGCTCGAGGCCGACTTTTACGAAGGTGACATGGTCCCCCACACGATCTAGAAGTTGTTCGGCCTCCTGGGCGGACCCCACATCCAACGCCAGGATAAGCCGATCACGCACATCAATAACTGACACGACCCGTGCCTCCTTTTTACCGCAGGCTTTCAGCAGTCTCGCTTCACCCAACTTCGGAGCATGTCTGATTCATCAAACGTCAGATCGTATTCATGGCATTCCTGACCGGGATCTGTTGTCGAACTCGTACGACTCTCCTCACTCGAATATTCTTTGTACGTCCACATGGATTGTCCGTTATCGAGTGCCTGTTTGCGGGACGGCGGTCCAAGATCTTCTGCGACATCTCTTTGTGTTGCCTGCCCAAGATGATCGTCTAAATATTGTTCGTGGGCCATCGTGCAGGCTCCGAGGAGGCACATGAGAATGAGCGCCGCGTTGAGGCGAAGAACACGCACGACCACCGGTATTCACTCCTGTCTTCTTGACCGCCCAAGGAATCTTATGCTAAAAGACACCTCCTCTGATACAGGAGACATCCTATGCCCGTTATTCATAAGTCCACGATTAGGCGTGCCCGGCTGTCAGAACGGCATCGTCTTCTAAAACGAGCGACTCTGAGCGCTGTCAAAGGAGTCGTCAAAAAAGTCTTGACCGCGCTAGAGACTAAACAAGTCGACGACGCGAAGGCCACGCTGAGAGAAGCCACGTCCGCCTTAAGAAAAGCCGTTACCAAAGGCGTGCTCAAACCTAACACTGCCTCGCGGCGCATCGCTCGGCTTGCCGCCAGAGTCAATTCGCTGACGACTTCCCAGGCTTAATCGTTCGCACATTCGTGATGGATCTGGCTGGGCCTGGTTTTGGCGCCTGAGGCGATGAGGATGATCCAGCGCTCGCACAAAGATTGAGCGTCAGTTCTTCCAGTATTCGAATTCCCGATCCTCCGCTCCCGCCCTTGAGTTTGGAATCCGTTTCTAAGAACAAGTGGAACGCATGCTTGAGATGCGCATCGGGAAACTGCCCGAGAAACGTTCGTACCCGATAAGGTTCCATGCGCAGCGTGCGAGCTGCCTCGGTGTCCCGCCCTCCTTGACGATGGAAGTCTTGCGCCTTCCACAGCCGGCGGTATTGCCACACCAGAGAACCTAACATCCGAAGCGGCGCCTCCCCGGCTTCGAGATTTCTGGCAAGGATGCGCAGCGCACGACCCCGATCTTGCGCTCCAATGGCCTCGGTCAAATCGAATACCGACGCCCCCGGTTCGGTCCCCCGCAGCATCTCCACATCTTGAGTCCGGACCGTGGCGCCCTGCGGTATATAGGAGGCGAGCTTTTCCAGTTCCCGTCTCACCGCGTACAAGCCGCCACCGGCCGCTTCCTTGAGGAGCGCGATGCTGTCCTCGTGCAGACGAAGGCCAAGTCGGGTTCCTTCGGTCCGCACCCATGCGGCAAGCTGGCCGTCGTTCAACGGATGACACTCCACCGTCGCTGCGCGCTGAGCCAATGCTTGAGTGAATTTCAGCCGTTTATCCAGCTTGGCCGCCATGAAGATCAGGCAGGTCGTGTCACAGGAGGATTGCAAATACGGTAGAATCTTTTCCGCATCGTGCGCGGGGATTTTATCCGCTGATTTGACGACGACGAGTCTCTGCGATGCAAACACCGGCACTTCGACGGCGCAGGTCAGAACCTCGTTTACTTCGCAGTCTCCTCCATAAAACAGGTCATAGTTGAATCCCCCTGTTGCATCTTCACCCAGCACCAGACTCTTGATCATAGCCAGGGATTGATCCCGCAAATAGTCCTCTTCTCCGACGATAAGAAAGAGAGAAGACGGGCCTTTCGCCTTTAGAAAGGATGCCAATTCGGAAACCTTCATGGGTGATCCCACAGACGCCTTACGCGCTGACTACTTGGGTGGTCCTTGTTTGGAGTCGGCAGCAGTTGATCCCGCCGCGTCACTAGATGCGCCCTGTTCCTTGGCGGATTTGGATTCCAGATGAAGCAGGAACCGGCTGGCGAGATCCTCAGCGGCCATACGCCCTGCCTGTTCCAGCGCGCGGTTTTGCAAAACACGATTGAATTGCAGGTCCGACGTAACGAAAAATTCCGACGACGCTCGCACCACTTGCGTCCAAAAATGTTTTTTGGTGCGCGCCTCTTCGACTTTCACAGCGACGGTCACCTCGGCGCGGCTTTCCAAGGTCGTCGTTTGATCAAAACTGAGAGTGGGCAGATTGACCCCGAGAATCTGTCCGGTCAGCACCAAGTCGGCCGGCTCTGAATCACTCACGATTTTCGCGCCGCTCCCCGCAGAAAATTCATGGCGCACGTAGTTCGTGAGCCGTACTTCTAAGTTAGGTTCAAACGATTTGTTCTCCAACGTGCGGATCGCCAAACGCGGTGAGGGGGTTTGCGACGTTACGTTGTTCGATCCCCCGATCGTCGGTCCCGAACCTTCCACCCTGAACTGATATCCGCAGCCGGCAAGCTGAGCGAGAGCTATGACGATCGTCAGCGGCAAGCTGAGCGCTGAGGACTGAGGACTGAGGACCGAGAGATGGCGGATAAATGTTCTCATTTCCAGCCCTCAGTCCTCAGCCCAATCTCTCCTCAGACCACAAAGTTGATGAGTTTCTTGTCGACGTACACCACCTTTTTCGGTTCTTTTCCCAGGAGCCACTCTGTGATCTGCTCTCTAGCCAAATGCTCTATTTGGTCGCGAGCGATCTCCGCCGGGACTTCGATCTTGCCTCGCAATTTCCCGTTCACCTGAATAGGAATCGTCAACCGATCGCTCACGACCAGCGCAGCATCATAGCGCGGCCAGGATTGTTGCGAGACACTCGGGGAATGGCCGAGACGTGTCCACAGCTCTTCGGCCAGATGCGGAGCGAAGGGCGCCAACAACAGAACGAATGGTTCGAGCAGCGCGCGTGGCCGCTGGTGCAGCTTGGTCATTTCGTTGGTAAACACCATCATCTGAGCGATCGCGGTGTTGAACCGCAGGCTCTCGATATCTTCGGTGACTTTCTTGACGGTCTGGTGCAGAAGGCGACGCTGTTCCAGCGCAGGCTCGTTCTGTGTGACGACGGAGGAGAGGGCGCCCGCTTCATCGAACATGAGCCGCCACACTCGTTCCAGGAATCGAGTGATACCTTCCACTCCTCGCGTACTCCACGGTTTCATCGCCTCGAGCGGGCCCATAAACATCTCGTAGAGCCGCACTGCGTCGGCCCCGAATTGATCCATCATGTCATCGGGATTGACCACATTGCCACGGGACTTGGACATCTTCTGGTTGTCTTCGCCGAGGACGACACCTTGGTGTACCAATTTCTTGAAGGGCTCGGCAGTGTTTACCACACCGGCGTCATACAGTACCTTGTGCCAGAAACGCGAATAGAGGAGATGCAGGACGGCGTGCTCGCTCCCGCCGATGTAGAGGTCCACCGGCATCCAGTATCGTTCCTTGGCCGCATCGACCAGATGGTGGTCGTTGCGTGGATCGATAAAACGCAGGTAATACCAACAGGACCCTGCCCACTGCGGCATGGTGTTGGTCTCGCGCCTGGCCGGTTTGCCGCTGAAGGGATCGGTCGTCGTGAGCCAGGACTCCAGATTCGCAAGCGGGCTTTCGCCTGTTCCCGACGGGGCGAAATTATTTGTTTCGGGAAGTCTGAGCGGAAGCTGTTCCTCGGGAAGCGGACGCGGTTGGCCGTCCGTCCAGATGATTGGAAACGGCTCGCCCCAGTATCGCTGACGGGCAAAGAGCCAATCACGCAACTTGTAATTGATCGTCTTCCGCCCTTGGCCTTTGGACTCCAACCATGCGGTGATCTTGGGAACGGCATCGGCTGGCGTCAGATCGTTGATCGAGAACGTTCCGTCGACAGTCATGGAGTTGACGACCCTCCCTCGATCGGTCTCCACGAAGGCCTCCTTTTCGATGTCGCCACCGGCGATAACTTCCCGAATCGGCAACGCGTACCGCCTGGCAAACTGCCAGTCGCGTTCATCGTGCGCAGGGACCGCCATGATGGCGCCCGTGCCGTAACTCATGAGCACGTAGTCGGCGATCCAGATCGGCAACCGTTCACCATTGACCGGATTGACCGCATTCCCGCCGGTAAAAACTCCCGTCTTGTCCTTCTCCAATTCCTGACGTTGCAAGTCGCTCTTGCGCGCCGTTACCTCGCGATAGGCCTGGATTGTGGAGCGGGATGCCTCCGTCGTCACCACATCGACCAGTGGATGCTCGGGCGCCAGTACCATGTAGGTAGCGCCGAAGAGCGTATCGGGTCTGGTGGTGAAGATCCGGATGTGGCCCTTTTTATCAGCAAGTGGAAAATCCACCTCGGCGCCGATTGAACGTCCAATCCAATTCCTCTGCATTTCCAACGTACTCGTCGGCCAGTCGACCAGCTTGAGATCTTCGAGGAGCCGCTCTGCATAGCTCGTAATTTTAAGTACCCACTGCCGCATCGGTTTGCGGATGACCTCGAATCCCCCGACTTCGCTCCGCCCCTCGACGATTTCTTCATTGGCGAGCACAGTCCCGAGCGCCGGGCACCAATTGACGGGAACCTCCGCGACATAGGCCAGGCCACGCTCAAAGAGTTTCAGGAAGATCCACTGCGTCCAGCGATAGTACGAGGGATCGGTCGTACTCAGTTCACGGTCCCAATCATAGGACAATCCCGCCCGTTTCATTTGCCGCTTGAACGTCGCGATGTTTTCGGTCGTGGTGATGGCTGGATGAACTCCCGTCTTCACGGCATATTGCTCAGCCGGTAGGCCGAACGCGTCCCAACCCATGGGATGCAGCACGTTGAATCCGCGCATTCGCTTATAACGAGAAACGATGTCGGTGGCGGTATAGCCTTCGAGATGCCCGACATGCAATCCCGATCCCGAGGGATAGGGGAACATGTCGAGACAGTAGAACTTGGGGCGAGTGGGATCGTCCGTCACCCGGAAGATGTGGTGTTCTTCCCAGTAACTCTGCCACTTCGCTTCGATGGCCTGATGATCGTAGGTGTGACTCACGACGACCAGCGAATCTAACACACGCGGTCTGGAGCCACAAGATTCTGAGAAGGCACGCGGGCTGCATTTGGTATACTCGCCGAGACGTGATGCGCCTCTACGCCAACCATGTGTTTCCGTATCTCATGGAATGGGTGATGGGCAGGGAACCGTTCCGAGAGGAACGCCGGCGCACGTTGAAACAGGCTCATGGTGAGGTGCTGGAGATCGGGTTTGGAACCGGGTTGAATCTGCCCTTTTATCCCACAGGCGTCACGTGGTTGCATGCCGTCGATCCGGCCAATCTCTTGCCCAGAGTGGTCGAGGAGCGGGGAGCTGCGGCCTCATTCCCTATTCAAATTCAACACGTGAGCGCCGAAACCTTACCGTTCGAGAGCGCGCGCTTCGACTGCGCCGTCAGCACCTGGACACTCTGTACGATTGCCGATCCTGTGAAGGCTCTCCGAGAGGTCCGTCGTGTTTTGAAGCCGGACGGCAGCTTGCTCTTTTTGGAACACGGCAAGAGCGATGATGCGCAAGTAGCGAAATGGCAAGCCAGGCTCAACCCGCTCCAACGGGTTGTCGCCTGCGGCTGCAATCTCAACCGGCCGATTGATGCATTGATCACTGAGGCAGGTTTTCGGGTGACGGCGCTGGATCGCTTCCTGATGCCTGAGGTCCCGCGCCTCGGCGCAGAGATGTACCGAGGAATCGCGGTCTCATCGGGGAGACTTACGACTTGATCAGCGCCAACAGGCTGTCGATGGATCGGAACCGAGACGAAGGTTCAGGCCGCAGGTGGGAACTCGATGTCGACCGGTGAAAGATGTGCCCAACCCCGAACTGTTCTGCGGCAGCGAGGCAGCCCTCGTCATCATCGACATAGAGTGAACGTTTGGGATCGAACCCGAGCAGCCGTTGACAGCCGGGCCAGTATTCGTGTCGCATCTTCAAATACCCCACCTCGAACGCCGTGACGATTCGATCGACGTGCCCATCCACGCCTGTTTTGGCGACCTTAATCGCCATGCCTGATTGGTGCGCGTTCGTCAGAATGGTGATGCGCTTGCCCATGTTCCTGAGAGAAGACAAGAAGTCCTCCGCGTCGGGAAGAAACTGAATCATGTGATCGAGTTCTTTGGTCATGGCGATCACATCAATCCCAATCCGCCTGGTCCAATAATGGAGATCTGTCCAGTCCAATTCCCGTTCCACGGAGCGATACATCGCCAGCAGATGCCCGCGTGCCTCCTCGAACGTCAAACTGTGTCGCGCGGCATATCGTCGGGGCAATTCTTCTTCGAAGAAAAAATTGTCAAAATGTCGATCGAGGAGTGTCCCGTCCATATCCAGCAGAACATCGTCGATCTGGTTCCAATCGAGATAGTGCTGAGGACTGAGCGCTGAGGACTGAGTCATGGAGGAAAGTATATCGAACGTCGGAGTAGAAGACGAGACTGTTGTTTTTGTGAAAATCCATGTGTTACGGTCCAGTCGTTATTTGCTCATTTTTAGACTTTCCGTTTCCCATGACTCCCAACTCAGCGCTCAGCACTCCACACTCCGCACTGGTTCCTTTGGTGGCCATCATCGGCCGCCCCAACGTCGGCAAATCGACGCTGTTTAATCGCATCCTTGGGATGAAAACCGCGATCGTCGACGACGTACCTGGCGTCACTCGCGACCGCAACTATGCCGATGCCATCTATCGCAACCGCCGCTTCCGGTTAGTGGATACCGGCGGGTTGGAGCCTACGGCACAGGAAGGCATGTTCGCGCTCATTCGCCGACAATCTCAGATCGCCATTGCGGAAGCCGATATGTTGATTGTGGTGATGGATGGGCGAGCCGGCCTTACCCCTCCCGACGAAGAAGTGGTCCGTCTCCTCCGCGGCACTCGAAAGCCGGTCTTCTTCGCCATCAATAAGATCGACACGCCGAAGTCCGACTCGCTCGTCGCGGATTTCTACAAGCTCGGCCAGGACGAGCTCTTTCCGATTTCATCGGAGCATGGAATCGGTGTCGCCGAGTTGCTCGACGCGATGTATCCCTTCTTGCCTGAGTCACCCGACGAAGATCATCAGTCGGACATTCCGCGCGTCGCGGTGGTCGGACGACCGAACGTGGGGAAGTCCACGCTGGTGAACACCGTGCTGGGGCAAGAACGTGTGGTGGTCAGCGATGTCCCCGGCACGACACGCGACTCAATCGATTCAGTCGCGACGTATCAAGGGCGGCATTATATTTTTACCGACACGGCGGGCATCCGGCGGCGGGGCAAGATCGATCGAGGGATTGAAGGTTACAGCGTCGCCCGTGCGCTTCGGGCGATCGGGCGATCCGACGTCGCGGTGGTGCTGCTCGACGCGGTCGAAGGGGTGACAGAGCAAGACACGAAAATCGCAGGGATCGTGGTGCGACAAGGGCGTGCGTGCACGCTCCTGATCAATAAATGGGATCTGCGCGAGGGAGATGTTCGGGCACGCCAGGGTTATGAACAAACGCTTCGCCGTCGCTTTCCTTTCCTATCCTGGGCGCCCGTCCTGTTTGCATCCGCTCTCAAACCCGATTCGTTGCACGAAGTCTTTCCCCTGATCGATCGAGTGCACAAGTCCTTCACCACACGCGTGTCGACGAGTCCGCTGAATCAATTTCTTCAGGATCTCCTCGCCAGCCATCCGCTGCCGGTTCGGAAGGGCAAACCCACCAAGTCGGTGAAATCGGTCTTTATGACTCAGGTGGCGACAAGACCGCCGGCCTTTGCTCTCTTTGTCGGTCACCCGGAAAACGTTACCGCGCACTACCTGCGGTTCCTAGAGAATCAGCTCCGCGGCCAATACGATTTCACCGGTTCTCCCATCCGAATCCTGGTGAGACAGAAGTGACTTACCGCAGCCGCAGTCCGCGCTAGCTACAAGCCGATTCCTCCCCGCCCCGGCCCATGCCCCCTCTGACCGTGAAACAAACAGATACAGTGCTCTCCAAAAGGATACGATCCAAACAGGAAGTCTAGAGCCGACGATCCCGCCATCATTGAAATACATGGATTTTCTATCATGCATTTAAAAGCGCCCCTGGCCTAAACTTTGCTCTATCACTGGGGACACGATTGTCCAGAACTCAGCCGTGGTCTTCGCTTTCTGTCACTCACGATCGGGGACATTAATCAATGGAACAGGCACAGGGTCCCGAATTAACCCCCAAGCAGGCTTCTTGCCGTTTCACGGGTCCTGGCATTGCCGTATTTTCTTGCTCGGGCCGGATGCTGCACTTTAATGAGCGGGCTGTCTTGCTCTCACACCTGCTGAACGACGGGGGTATGACCTATGAAGACAGCTCGACCAGAAGTCCCCTTCCTCCGAAAGAAGTCGTTGACCTCTGCCGGGATATCCTCCACCGACTCCAACAACGCATGAAAGCGGAAGACTGGACAGAGTTTGAAGTTAAGCGCGTGGTCGGAGCGACAAACCGGCCGATTGTGTTACGAGGGTTCGGCGTACCGGACCGCAAGGCACAAGAGCGCTGTCGCGTGGTGATTACGCTCCAAGCGTAAATCCCTCTCACACCCATCACATTCAACAACAAATGCCGACGCACTTCACCGTGACACCGATCCCGCCAATGTCACCGTCCGATGCTTGACAGCGAGCCACCACCACGGTACTGTCCGGATAGTGCATATCCACGCCATTTACCTGATCGCAGGCGAACCCTCCACCCCCGGGATGACTTCAGAACTTGAACACTGTGTCACGGCGAGCCATGCGCCGCAACGTTGGAAGGTCCTCTGCGCAAGCTCCTGCTTCATGCTTTCCCTCTCCTCGCCGACACTCGTCTCCGCCGCTTCCATCTCCGATCAGCCACAACCAAGCGAAGCGACAACGACAACGCCGGAAATCCCAACAGCCGCCGTTCCCCCTGAGCCGGCAGCCTCCGAACCTTCGATCAGGCTCACTGGGTCCGTATGGAGAATGAAAGCCGGAATTGTGTTCTTGAAGACGCCGGTCGGCCTCCTCACGCTCAGTTCCAAGACCTGTTTGCGGGATCTCCGAGGCTCGCAAGACGTGACGCTATGGATCAATGGTACCCAGTCCATGGTGGAGATTCGAAAACGGGGAGACGCGAGTGTCGTCCATCGCTACCTCACCGGCGAACTCCGCTATGCCACCGCCGACAAGGACGCGATCACGCTCTGGACTCCCGATGGCGAGAAGACTTTTTCCGTCGGGACACAGCAAAGCAAGCTGGTCTCTCATGCCGAGAACACGCCGATCACCGTCGAGGTGGACGATGGAGGGAAACTGCTCGGACTCCATGATCTGGAATATGACCTTCAAGTCAGTCAGGCCCCTCATGCATCTTCCGACACGCGCATCATGCTCAGAGGGACTATCTCCAAACTCAAATCGAATTTTGTGTTTCTAAAAACACCCGTGGGTATGGTGACGGTCAGTTCGAAAACCGGTGTTCGCAACGTAAAAGTCGGACAGGATATGGTGCTCTGGGTTCACGACGCAAATGTCGTGGTGGACATCTATCAAAAGGGGAGGGCTTTGCCGACACGCCGCTTTTTCAGCGGACGATGGGCCTATGCTTCCCCGGACAAACGCGCGATCACGCTCTGGGCCCCGGAAGGAATTCAGACTTTTCCTGCCGAGCGAGGCCATGCCATTTTGTCGTCGCTTAAAGAAGGCGTGCCGATCACAGTCGAAACCAATCAACAGGGCACGGTTGTCGAAATCAGGGCTCTCAGCTGATGGCGACGGACCGGCTCATGATCACTGTTGCTCCACCTTGCTTGACAGCCCTACGGAACCTTCCTAGACTCGGCCCGCTCGTATGACGGCCCGCACACAGGGTGGACGTACTGCCAAACATGAAAGGACACCTCGTCAACCCTCCGACTTCGATCAGATCTACCGGGACCATGTGGACCTCATCTACCGGTATGCCCATCGTCTCTGTGGCGAGGTGGATGCCGCGAAGGACATCGTTCAAGAAACCTTCCTGAATGCGTACCGAGGTTTCAAGACCTTTCGAGGCGATTCACAAGTCTCAACCTGGCTGTACACCATTGCCTCCCGGGCCTGTCTTCGGATGCGGCGCAAACGGCAGGGCGAACCCGAACGGAAATTGTCGCTGGAAGAATTTATTCCGACCTCCGAAGGAGAGTTCAGACTCCAAATCCCGATGGAGGGTCTCACGCCGGAAGAGGCTCTCCAAAATAAGGAACTGCGTCGGGCGCTGAACCATGCGATTGAAAAACTTCCTCAGAAGTATCGAATGGTCTTGGTGTTGCGTGACATGGAAGGGCTCAGCGCAAAGGAAGTGGGAAAGATTGTCGGACTCAATGAACGGGCCGTGAAATCACGGCTGCATCGAGCCCGGCTGTTCGTGAGGCGAGAGTTGAGCGCCAAAGGCATCGCCTAGTGGGATCACAACAGCGGTACAGCCTCAGAATGAGGTAGAATCGAACAGTATGAGGCGACTGGTGAAGGTTTCACGAGAAACGACGGGCTCTCATCACAAGCACGGCAAGAGACACTGTCTGAAAATCCTGCAGCAGCTCTCCGCGTATCTTGACGACGAATTGCCACGCGATGTCTGTCGTGAAATCCGGACGCATCTTGGCGCCTGCCCTAACTGCGAAGTGTTCATCGAGTCGCTCAGACACACGATCAAACTTTGCCAATCTCACGCGCCGCATCCTTTGTCCGCCGCGGCACGGTCCCAGTTGCGAAGACAGATTCTTCGAACCGCGACCGCACGCTGACCTGCCTCCTGTGTTAGACTTTTATCAGCATGTCCACAGTCTCAGGCGACCGGTGCACAACCTCCAACATTCGTCTCCTTTCCGGTTGGGTTGTATTCATGGCGGCCATGCCGGTGTTCAGTTTCGACGGTTTCTTCCTCCTGGGTCCAAGATCAAGCTTCGCCGACACCGATCAAGTTACTCGAACCATCGTCCAAATTCGAACGCGTGAGTTTTCTCCGAATCCGGTGTTTCTCCGCACCGGACACAAGACCACATTGGTGCTGGAAAATCATGATTCCGAACTCCACGCATTCGTGCCGATCGATTTTCTCACCGGGTTGAACCTCAATATCAGCGGCAACGGGGCTCCGGAATTCGGCCCGCAAGGGTTCAAGCGAGTCATCATTCCACCTGACGGTTACGCGGAGATTCAATTCACACCCGAACATCCGGGTGAGTTCCACTATTTTTGCGATATGCCCGGGCATGAAATGCGCGCCGCAATAATTGTGGTGGAGTAAGTCGGTCGTTCCGATGTATGAATTGTGTGTGTGATGGGGGGGTATGCAGGTTGTCTTCTCTCGTTTAGTAGTGCCGGTCACCTGCCTGCTCGCCTCGGCAGCTGCTGCTGCGTTGTCTCCGGGACTGCCCGAAAAAGGTAAGGTCATTTTCGAGCAGCGGTGCGTCGAGTGTCACGGGAGTGAGGGCCGTGGAGATGGCGCGCAGGCTCCGTTTCTCTCGCCCCGGCCAGCAAGTCTCGTTTCAGCCGCCACCTCCGTCAAGTCGGATCAGGAGCTTTTGCGCATCATTGCAAACGGCAAACCTCGGACTGCCATGCCTGGCTGGAAGGACATCCTGACCGACGAAGATCAGCAGCACGTCCTCAGCTATATCCGAACCTTGGTACGATTCAGCAAGCCGCCCGCCCCGCCGCCCCCGTCCGGCAACCCGTAGCACACTGCCCCCTTTCAGCCCACTTCCGGCTCATGTTAGAGTATCCGTTCTTGTTCGGCTAAGATGTCGGAGGAAGATGTTTATGTCTCGTCGACTATTGCTCGGCATTCCGTTTGAGATGGTGGGATTCTTCTTGTCTCTGTGTGTGGTGGGGTCCTGCTTGAACGCCCATCATGCTGTGGGCGCACCCTCTGCGACCCCCCCTAAGCAAGCACCGGCATCGAAACGCCTTTCCCCGGTTGAAGCCGCTGCTCAGCATTATGCAGAGGCGGTCTCCAAAGGCGATCGGGTCGCCGTCGGCCGCCTGGACTTCGCCTGTGCATATCGGATGGTGGCAACCTCCGGTGGGCATCTGAAGTCGTTCCCGGCGGAGACAGACCCTGTCTATGACGCCTGTTGGCAAGACCTGACGCGCGCACACGCCTTCGCACTCGAACGGGTGGATCGGGGGGTGGACACGTTATGGCCGAGTAAGGGCAATCTCGTGTTTTTACGCGAAGACGTGACTCACTATCCGGCCTCGACGTTCGTGATGGATGCCCTCGGACTTTCTCCTCCGGGACCCGGCTTGCACCTCGCACGGCACAGCAGCATTTCGTTGCCCCACGCCTCGTTTCGATTGCGGCCCAATGATCCTGTCCTTGGCGCGCCCGCTCAATTGGTTCGCTTGCGGGTCAGCTACCAGGACCCGCTGACCTCCCCGGCCACCTTTGCTCCCGATGCGTACAAGTTCACCAACACCGTGAAACGTCCGCGACGAGCGCTCAAGATTCTGACGGTTCAATGGGTCGTGATCTCAGGTTTGCGGAAGCACGGATTCCCCGGTGATATCGCAGTCCTCAATCTGCCTGTCGCACGCGCGCGTTCGGCCGATGCCGGAGACCCTCAAGAGGCGATTCCCTTTGTGACGGAACCCAGTAGCGCCGTGCGGGGGTCCGCCTCCTGGTGGGACGGCACGGAGAGCCCTGGCCTGCTGATTGCGGCGGTCGGTCGAGCGGCGTTATTTCCAGACCTCATCGATCGCGTCGCGCTGCTGAATCGTGTGTTAATTATCGACCCGAACCAACCCGACGCGCTGACCGTGCTGTCTCGCGGCCTGTTCGAAACGGTGGTGAAAGAAGGAACGAAGGCCCGGCGTTTCGACATCAAGGATCGCGCATTGTCGGACCAAGTCGATGAACTGTACTGGAATACCTATGCCCAGACCACGCGCATGGATCTCTCGTTGGGCATGGAAATGGGGGGACTGGCCAATCCCACCACCGCTGATTTTCTCTATCGCATGATTCCGGCCATGGAGGCGTTGGCGCTGGTACGGCCCGGAGATATCGAGAACCGCGTTCACCTCGGCATGGCCTACAGATGGAACAACGATCAATTGGCGGCCATCCGCACCCATGAGGCGCTGCTGAAAGATGTCCCGCCCGAGCGGGTGTCCCTACGTGCGCGGGTATTGATTGAGTTGGCCTGGTCGCGAATCGCCAAGGTCTCATGGAATCGGATTTTTGATGACCCGGAAATCCAACAGGCCTACCAGGAAGCGGGCGAGGCCTTGAAATTGGCCGAGCAGCCGCTCGATAAATTTACCGCCGCTTACACGATGGCCTACAGCCTGCTGTTCACGCCGAAACGCGATAACAAAGCCATTCTGGAGCATCTCACCGAAGCGCGACGGTGGTATGGCGAGGTGACGGGCGGCTCACAGCAAGCGTGGCAATACCTGTTGGGGCAAGAACTCCTCAAGGCCGTTCTCGACGCCGATCCTGCATTTCAGCCGCTGTTTGCGGCATCCTGATTTCAATTCGGTCCTCTCACTCCATTCTCAGCAACTTCCCAAACACAGCTCGGTTGACGAACGACATGAGCCTCGTTGCGCGGCTGTTCCAGCCTAGGCTTGCAGTACAGTCGAACCGGTTAAACCCGACCCCTCTTGGACCGAATCCGATTCCCTGGCCCTGGATTCACGAATGTCACACTTTAGTCTCAACGCATTACTATTCTTATTTGCCTTACTTTCGTAAATAATGTAAGATCTTAACGAATAAATAGGAGATCCATTATGGATGCCGCCTATGTGACAACCAAGGGCCAGCTCGTCATTCCGGCGAGGATTCGGCGAAAGCTCGGTATCAAGCCGGGCACCAAGGTGTGCTTTGTAGAGCGCGGAGGCGAAATCCTCTTTCAGCCTGTCACGAAGGAATACATCCGCAGTGTGTGTGGAATGCTCAAGAGCGCCACTTCCGTGACGGAGGACTTGTTGTCCGAACGAAAGAAAGACAAAGAACGAGAGGAGGCAAAGCTTGAAAAGCTCCGTGCTCGATAGCTACGCCGTCTTGGCGTTTCTCTTTCAGGAATCCGGTCACCAAAAAGTAGTGGCGCTTTTTGAGCGAGCAGCAGAATCTGATAAGGCTCTGTTGATTGCCGCTCCAAACTGGGCCGAAGTTCGCTACATGATCGAACGGAAGGTAGGGCTCGCACAGTGGCGAGAGGCGAGCGCGAGGCTTCTTGGTCTGCCCATTGAAATCACTCCGGTCGATCAAGAGCTGGCTGAAATGGCAGGCGAGATCAAGGCGACCAAGAAAATGTCATTGGCTGACTGTTTCGCAGCTGCCCTGGCGAAACAGAGAAAGATTGACCTCTACACTGGGGATCCTGAATTCCGGTTATTGGAGACTGAACTCAAAATCATATGGTTGTAAAATCCTGCTCGGCGCGCGAACATCTCGTCTTTGGTCGAATTTATTATGGCAATGCTCGCGAGATAGCTCCCTACCTCTTCTCCATCTTCGCCAACTTCGCGAAGTAGTGCGCGAAGGCTCGTATGCCGCCGGAGGCTTGACCCCAATCGAAATATTCATTGGGCGCGTGGTAGCCGTGCTCGGGGAGACTTAACCCGAGAAACAGAATCGGAACTTTCCACGCCCGCTGCATGGTCACCACTGCGCCGATGGAACCGCCCTCGCGGGTAAAGGCCGGGGCCTTGCCGAACCCGGCGAGCATTGCCGTGCGGATCGCCTCCACATAGGGACCGTCGGACACACCTTTGAAAGGCTCCAACATGCCGTGAGGCTCGACCATGATGTTCGGATTCCGCTTGGCCACGAAGCGCTTGAACAATTGATAGATCTGCTGAGGCCGCTGATCGGGCACCAGGCGCATGCTCACTTTCAATTCCCCATGACCGGGCACAATCGTTTTCACCCCGGGCCCCTGATACCCGCCGCTGATCCCATGCACCTCGAAGGTGGGCATCGTCCAGATTCGCTTCATGACTTTTCCAGGGCTCTTGGTACGTAGGGTGTCAAACCCATAGGCTTGCATGAAGCGCGGGACGTTGAATCCTGAACGAGCAAAGCTGCGCAATTCGGCCGCCGTGGGCGCCACCACATTCCTATAGAATCCCGGAATCTTCACCCGACCGGTTCTCGCGTCAACGCAAGCGGCGGCGAGGTCTACGAGTTCGGTGAGCGGGTTGCGTGCGGCACCGCCGGTGAGCCCGGAATGGGCATCCTTGGACCCCGTTCTCAACGAGCAACGCGCAGCCAAAAGGCCGCGCAGGCCGTAGGCAATGGCAGGGCGATCCTTTGAAATCCAGATCGTGTCGGACACGACGACCGAGTCGGGAGGCGGAATAGCGCGGGTGTTTTTCAGAGCCGCGGCGAAATGTGGGCTGCCGATTTCTTCTTCCAATTCCCAGAGAAAACGGATGTTGATCGGCATACCTTGTTCGATGGCGTAGCGCGCCCCCCACAATGCCGTCAGCAACGGACCTTTATCGTCCGTCGCGCCGCGGCCATGATAGATTCCGTTCTCCTTTCGAAACGCGAAAGGTGACTGGCGCCATTCCGGCTCTTGCGCCGGCTGCACGTCTAAATGGTTATAGATCAGAACCGTCGGATGCCGGCTGCCGGTGGTCCACCCGCCGGACACCACGGGATAACCGGCGGTTTCCACGATGCGCGCGTCAGCCCCGAGGGTCCTCAGATACTGCGCGGCCAGCTCCGCCATGCGCGTGATATCCGCCGCACGTTGAGGGTCCATGCTGATCGATGGAATCTCCACCATCTCGGCCAGCATGGCCTCGAAGCGCGGCCGTATCCCGGTACTGAATGAGTCCACGGTTTGATTGTCGAATGCCGTCATAGCGCCTCCATTGCAAATCAGCGGCGCATTATAGCCGGATTGTCGCCCAGGGAGAATGGTAGAATGACCGCCACGATGACCGGGGTTCAGACATTCTTGACACTCTTCGTAAGTCTGATCCTTGTCCCATTTCCATTGCTCGCGGAGGAACCGGTGAGTATCCAGAACGTGTTGGCCGAGCCCGATTCCTTTCATCTGCGGCAGATCACGTTGGAGGGCACCGTGCGAGAAGTGCAGCCGCTTGCCCCTTACACCGCCCCATCCGGCGCCATGTGTTACGGCGCGTATTTGTTCCGTCTTGAAGACGAGACCGGGTCGCTGCCCGTCGCAGTATTAGGTGTCTGCGGGGTGCCGATTCTTCGGGATCCGGATGTGGCGGACGACGATCGCGTCATGGTGAGAGCCGCCATCCAGGCCCCCGGCCATGGGGGGTACTTTTTGACTCTGAGCGGTTTGCGCGTGTCGACCCAGGATCGCGGAGAGCTTCAAGCGGTGGCGGTAACTATCTCGCGGTCAGAGCAATGAGGGTACCGGAGGCTTGCTCCCGGCCCGATTAGCCGGCTGAGAGCGTCATCGGACTCGCTATTACATCTTTCTCAGCGCTTCCGTCCATCTTCGCATCGGTCAGAAACACGCGCTCCGCCGGCAGCGCGCCCTGCTTGAGGAGAAAATCCTTAATGCGATCGGCTCGCTCCTGCGCCAGCACTTGCAAATCTGCATCTTCGATTGTGATCGCCGCTCGCAGTGTCTCCTTCATCATGATCATCACGGCGGCTGGATCGGCCGGCCCCTTCTCGATGCCGCCGACGGCCGGTTCTTGGCCATATGTTTTCACGTAGGCCTGTCGCATCAAACGCGTATAGTCCGCCTCGGACAGCTCCACGGCTTCCGCGTCGGCCGGAACCTGCTTGCCATCCGCCTTCAACTCGGCGACTTTCATTGCCTGCATATCGCGGCGCACCCGAGCTTCAGCCATCGCGACGCGATCGGCTCTCGGATCGATCGCGCCGGTCACTTCTAAACGAAGTCCCGGTCGCTCTTCCAATGCTTTGCCCAATGCCGTGAGCTTTTTTTCTTCCTCACGGGACAACGTCGCGCTCCCAGGCGCGAAATTTACCATTTTAAGTTCATCCTCGCTTCCACCGGGAACCAACTTCCCCAAGGCGGAGAAGGGGGACAGCGCGACCTTGGTCAGCAGATTGACGAGTACGTTGAGCACCGCCCTTCCATACTTAAAGTCCGGATCGTCGAGATTGCCACGAACCGGTAGATCCACGTCGATTTGCCCGCGTCGATCCTTGAGCAAGCCCACCACCAACGGCACGGGCAAAGACGTCGCATCAGGACTATTCGTCTTGTTCCCCATCGATAATTGATCGACGAGCACCTTGTTTTCTGCTTCAAGATGTTTCTTCGATAACTTGTATTGTAAATCGAGCGATAGTTGCCCTTTCGTAATGGGGTGGCCGGCATACTTGCCTGAATAGGGCGACACCGCCATGAGTTCCATGCTCTTGACCAAGACGACGAGGTCCGTATAGGCGTCATCGCTCAGAGGATTGATTTTTCCGCTGATCTTGAGCGGCGCACTGCTGCCGACTTTGGCTTCGATCGCGACATCGGCTTTCGTCAGATTGGTAGAAGAGAGCGCCTTGATCGTGCCTGTCAGCGACTGGAGACCGATGTTCACCGGCGGAGAAATCGCTAAGTCGGCAAACTGCACCGCCCCGTCGGTGATGCGGACCGTATCGATCGTGATCGGGGTCGACCGTTCGGTGGAGGGTTTCTTAGACCTCTTCGCCTCTTTCTTGGTCGTCTGCGATGCAGTGGCTTGTACCGGCCCTTGACCTGACGGCGCCACCATCAGCTTCGCCAGATTCATGGCTCCGTCGGGCCCAACGACGGCGCGCACGAGAGGTTTCTGCAGGGTCACCTCGCCGATCTTGACTTTCGTGGGTTCCACATCCAGCGCCAGACCCTTCACCGTGAGCGCATCCCATTTAACCAGATCCTGATTCAAGGAGCGGTCCTTCGTCTTGAACCGGGTGATCCCGGCCGTGCCATCGAAGCGAATCTGTGGTCCGTTCTCATGCTGCTTGGCATAGCGCAGATGACCCTCGAGATGTGCGGCTCCATCCAACAGCGCGACTCGGGCCACCTGATCGACATACGGCTGAAAAGGCTTGAATGCGATCTGAGAGAGGTCCAAGACCATGTCCACCGACAGAGGTTCGATCGACACGATTCCGTTGGCGGTGATGGATCCGGTTTCGTTGAGCTTGAGCGACACATTCACATCGATCGGCTTTTTCGGCGGCCAGGTCACATGCTTGAGGTTCAGCGTAAGCGGCTCAATGGTGATCCTCATGGGCGTGGCAGGTTGTCGGTCTTCAAATGTGAGACCGTACTTCTCTAAAGAGATCTCCTTCACCTGCGCCCTCCACTCGCTCTGTGGTTGCCCTACCGCCGCAGTCTGCGTCTCCACCTTGTTGTCATCTTTGGCCGGCTCCTCGGCGGTCGGTTTCGACCCAAAGAGCTGCTGGAAATTCACCACGCCGTCCTTGTTCATCCAGCCGGCGACGCGAGCATCCTTGGAGGTAATGGAGGCGATGGTCACGTCGCGCCGGGTCATATCCACGTCGATGCCGGAGATCGTGAAGGCCGGCACCGAGATCAACGGCTGAGTGCCGCCCTTTTCGCCGAGCTTCAGATTCTTCATGCTGAACTCGCCGTCCGACACGACGGCGCGAATGGCTTTTCCTCCGAAATCGACATTGTATTTCGCGTGAAGGTCGAGCACCCCGTCGGTGATTTCAAAGCGCAACGGCTCCTGCACATAGTCCCAGAGCGTGCGCGTATGGAGGTTGGTGAGCGAGACGGTTCCCGTCGACTGAATCGGTTTGAAGGACAATGTCCCTTCCCAATTCAGCACTTCATCCTTTCCGAATTCGGCGGTGAACTTGTGTGGATTCTCGCTGCCTTGCACGGTCCGAAAATTCTGCAATGTGAACCCGATGGGCACAATGTTCGCTTCGAAGGGCGGCTTTTTGGTGAGATCGTGAAACTCGACGACGCCCCGATCCACGTGCAACAAACCGATAATGACCGGCGGCAATGTCCTCTCGCCTGGGTCCGGAGCAGCCTCTGGGGACGCAAGCGCCGGGTCCGAGGGGGGCGGCACGAGATCCAAAAGATTCAGGTGGCCGTCTTTCAGGACCTCGGGCCGCGCATAGGGGAGAATCAGGCGAATCTCGTGAAAAGTGTAGGCCCGGTTGAGCAGCGACGACAGTTGAAAATTGACGTGGAACTCTTCGAAGCCGACCATCGGGGTCTGCTGGTCACGATCCGGAATATCGAAGCCATTGATGGTCAACGATAGTTGGAAAGGATTGACACTCACCTCCCGAACGGTTGCCTGCCGCCCCAGCTTCTCCTGAATTTGCGATGTAATCTGAGACTTAATGACGGGGGGGAGGACAAAGAAGCCCACCAGCGCATAGAGCACCACGAGTCCGGCGATAACAATCAGCGCTTTTCCGGTTCGACTGAATAGAAACGTCCTCATGAATCTCACCAACGAATATTGACGACCCGAATAAATGGGGCCTCAGTATACGACAGTAGGCTGGAGACTGACCACGATGATCAGCCGGGCTCTCGCTGGTGCACTTCAGAGCGACCCTCCATTGCGCTGCGGTCCCGCGAACCTCGCGTGGATACGGGACTTAGGACAAGCGCTCCAACAATATTCGTTGAGCCGCGCGAGCTTTGCCTCGCGGCTTCCTCCGCTTGTAGGTGCCGTCGCTTTGGAGCAGCCAGGCTTGCACGTTATCGGCGAGGGACGTCATTAAGCTCTCCTGGATGACCCGTTGCTTCAGGTCCTTCTCCTGAATGGGAAAACAAATCTCAATACGTCTAAAGAAGTTGCGTTCCATCCAATCCGCGCTCGAGAGATACACCAACTCGTCGCCGGCGTTGTAAAAATAAAACACACGGCTGTGTTCCAGGAATCGCCCGACGATGGAACAGACCGTGATATGCTCGGACACCCCGTTCACACCGGGACGGAGCGCACAAGCTGCGCGAACGATGAGATCGATCTTCACGCCGGCGCGGGAAGCCTCGTACAGTGCGTTGATGATCCGCGGTTCCAGCAACGCGTTCATCTTGGCGATGATACGCGCGGGCCTCCCGCTCCGCGCATGGACGGCCTCCCTTTGGATGAGCTTCAGCATCGTCTTGTGCAGCGTGAAGGGTGATTGCAACAGACGTTTGAGCCGTCCTGGTTGTCCGAGTGAAGTCAGTTGATGGAAGACCTTGTGAACGTCTTCCCCGATGGCCGAATCACAGGTCAAGAGACCATAATCGGTATACAGGCGCGCGGTGCGGGCGTGATAATTCCCGGTCCCCAAATGTACATACCGGCGTAGCTGTTTGCCCTCCCGCCGTACGACCAAACTCATCTTTGCATGCGTTTTATGTCCCACGACCCCATAGACGACATGCGCGCCGGCTTCCTCGAGATCCTCGGCGAGTTTGATATTGGCTTCTTCATCAAAACGAGCCCGCAGTTCGATGACCACCGTCACCTCCTGACCGGCTCGCGCGGCATCCACCAGGGCTTTAGCGATCGCGGAGTCCGATCCGGTCCGATAAAGAGTCTGTTTGATCGTCAACACGTCGGGATCGCTCGCAGCGTGACGAATGAAATCCACCACCGGCGCGAACGACTCAAAGGGGTGGTGCAGCAGAATGTCGTCCTGGCGGACCGTACCGAAGACATCTTCGCTCTGGACCAGACGAGCGGGCAGACTGGGAGTGAACGGAGGGTATTTCAAATCAGGCCGATTCACGAGGTCGGGAATAGCCATCAGACGATAGAGATTGACCGGGCCGCGACACTGATACACATCCCGGTTGCGGAGGTGGAACTGCTGCCTTAGAAAGCGGACCATGTCGGCGGGGCAGTTGTCCGCGACTTCCAACCGCACGGCGTCGGCGAAGCGTCGGGACGGGAGTTCGCCCTCGAGCGCGCGCCGCAAGTCTTCTTCTACTTCTTCATCCACCAGCAGATCGCTGTTGCGGGTCACTCGGAACTGGTAGCAGCCCGTCGCGTCCATCCCCGGGAACAACTCGTCGACATACGCGTGAATAATCGAAGACAGAAAGACGAAATCATACGCTCCCTTAGCGGAGAGTGAGGGGATAGGAATCACGCGCGGGAGTGATCGCGGCACTTGCACCACAGCCAGCCCGCTCGTGCGTCCGAACGCGTCCTTGCCGTGAAGCGAGACGATGAAGTTCAGGCTCTTGTTCAAAATCTTGGGAAAGGGATGGGCCGGGTCCAGTCCCAGCGGGCTCAAGACGGGAAGCAGTTCGCGCGTGAAAAATCTCCGGACCCAGGCGCGATGTTTCGCGGCCCAATCCCCTCGCCGGAGAAAGCGGATGCGCTCATCGGCCAGTTGGGGGATCACGTGCTCGTTGAGCGTGACGTACTGTTGACGGACGAGTTGATGCGCGAGCGTGGCGATACGGGCCAGTTGCTCGGTCGGGCTCAGTCCGTCCGGTCCGCGCTTGTCGGCCCCATAGCTGACTTGCTCCTTCAGCCCAGCCACGCGAATTTCAAAGAACTCATCCAAATTCGAGCTGACGATGCACAGAAATTTGAGCCGTTCGAGCAGCGGAACGGACGAGTCTTGCGCCTGCTCCAGCACACGCCGGTTGAATTCCAGGATGCTGAGTTCTCGATTGAGATACAGGTCGGGGCGCTGAAGATCCGACGGAGACCTGGCATCGGAGGTGTTCGTGATCGATGTGCTCATCGACGGGATCTGAAGCGTGCCTCGAAGCTCAATTCACTATAAATTGATGAGGTTCGATAATCTACGGGGACCAAGCTTCTTGAAGATTCCATGATGAAGGACATGGCAATCTGTGATACAACGCCTCCGCCGGCTCCATGAACAGCGCAGGGATGCCCTTTGCCGCGATGGCGCATCAATTGGACAAACGTATCGGGTGGATCGGGACCGGTGTCATGGGCGCGGCGATGTGCGCACATGTGATGAAAGCCGGCTATAGGATGACTCTGCACACGCGCACGAAATCTAAAGCGGAGCTGTTGCTCGAGCGAGGCGCAACATGGGCGGATTCGCCACAGGCTGTGGCGGCGCGATCGGAGGTCATCGTGACGATGGTCGGCTACCCGCAAGACGTGCGCCAGGTGTACTTCGGTGAGCGCGGCGTGCTGGCCGGGGCCAAGCCAGGCGCTGTTCTCGTGGACATGACGACCACCGAACCTTCGCTCGCGAAAGACATTTACGAAGCGGCAAACGAAAAAGGCGCGCGAGCCATCGATGCTCCGGTGTCCGGCGGCGATGTGGGAGCGCGCAACGCGACACTTTCGATCATGGTCGGCGGGGATGAGGAGTCTATTCACGCGGTCATGCCGCTCTTTGAGGTCTTAGGAAAGACCATCGTCCATCAGGGCGGACCCGGTACCGGCCAGCACACGAAGCTCTGTAACCAGATCGTGATTGCCGGCACGATGATCGGCGTCTGCGAAAGCTTGCTCTATGCCTACAAGGCAGGACTTGATGTACACACAATGCTCGAATCAATCCGCGGTGGCGCGGCTGCCTGCTGGACGCTCGACCATCTTGCGCCGCGCATCCTGCAACGCAACTTCGATCCGGGCTTCTTCGTCGACCACTTCATCAAGGACATGGGCATTGTGCTGCAGGAAGCCGCCCGCATGGGTCTCATTCTTCCCGGACTTGCGCTTGTCCATCGGCTGTATCTTTCCGTTCAAGCCCATGGCCACGGCCGCTGCGGCGCCCATGCGTTGATGCTCGGCCTGGAGGAAATGTCTCATGTCACCATCGCATGAGACCGTTCGACTGCTCCACGGTATCCGAACGCCTGTCATGAGGTTCACGATGACCATCCTGATTGTCACGGCGATGATGCTGTCGGCGCTGGGATGCGCCGGCAGTCAAGGGTTTAATCGAGACGATCTGCGAGACTCCATGCATCAGGATCCCGACGTCGTCACGGAGCGGGACATCAAATCCATCCTCTCTCTCAAGCCCCAGCTCCCATCTCCATTTACGCTGGGGGTGTATCTGAGAAAAAAAGAATCTCCCACCCGCAGGTACGATCGACGAGTCGACTGGGTCGTGGCCGACAAAGAGGCGCTCCAGAAGGCCTGGATCGGTCTGAAAGGCGAAGCGGACCTGTCGAACATCTTTTTTCTCGCCGATTCGACGGTGCAAGGCACCACGCTAAGGGATATCCGGCTGGCCGCGGCGAGATACGGCGCCGATGCGGTCCTGATCGTGGACGGGGCTGCCGCCGTCGACCGGTACAACAATGCCTCTGCCATGTGGTATGCCACACTTATCGGGGCGTACCTCGCATCAGGCACCCATAGCGATGCGCTATTCATGGTGGAAGGAGCGCTCTGGGATGTGCGAACGGAATACCTCTATGGATCGCAGGAAGTGGAAGGACTCCACCGATCGGTCGGACCCACGATGTTTCTGGAAGACGTGGACGCGATCGCGAAAGCCAAGCAGGCCGCTCTCGACGAGTTCGCGAAGCAGGTAGCGGTCTGGCTGCGACGCGTCCGAGATAAAGACTGAAGCAGCCGCTCCCGCCTCTTTTTACAACTTTTTGATATTTGCCATCATCATCTTGACCCCGTTTTTATTGCGCGTTCGGTATCCTAACGGTCGTAGGAAGCCAATCAATCGGGAGACCGAAAGGACGAAGTCATGAAGGACCGTGCAAGAAACTTCCGGCGCTGTTGGCTTAGCAGCGGAGTGCTGGCAAGCATGCTGATGCTTGCCGGTCCGCTGCACGCCGAGGACGTTCGGCCCGATTCATCTGAAAGTGGAGGGCTGCTGCCTGGAACGAGTACGACGACGGAACCAACCCAACCCCCTTCTTCACTCTGGCACTACGGCGCCTATCTGGACGTGAGTTACATCGTCAACTTTAACTTTCCGGAGAACCACCTCTGGCGCAGTCGCACGACCGCCGCACGCCACAACGAACTGGCTCCCAATATGGTCCTTGGCTATGTGAGAAAGGACGCCACGGTAGATTCTCGATGGGGAACTGAATTTGGTCTGCAGGGTGGATACGACTCTAAAGATTTTGCCTTCCTTCCGGGAGAATCGAAAGTCGGAGGGGCCGACACGCTCCGCCACATTCATCGGGCCAACGCGTCGTATCTTGCGCCGGTGGGAAACGGCCTCACGATTACGGCAGGATTGTTCAACAGCCTGATCGGCTATGAATCGCTTTATGCGAAGGATAATTTCAACTACACGCGTTCCTGGATTGCCGACAACACGCCTTATATGATGTTCGGCATCAATGCGAAATACCCGGTCAATGATCAGGTCACCGTTGCGGGCTTCATCATCAACGGGTACTACCATCTGGCTCATCCGAACGATCAACCCAGTTATGGGACACAAGTCGCGTGGAAGCCCACGAGCCGTTTGACCGTGACCGAAACGCTGTATTTCGGGCCGGATCAGGCCAACACCTCGCTCCAGTTTTGGCGACTGTATCTGAACAATGTCGTGGAGTACAAATGGGACGAGGTGACGATCACCGCGTCCTACGATGCCGGCACCGAGGAAATAGCTGGGCGTCCGGGCAGTCCGCGGGCCTTCGTCATGGGTGGCAACGTCGCCGCTCGATGGCGCATTGCCGGGCCGTGGAGCGCTGCGCTGAGACCGGAGTTCTATTGGGATCGGAATGGACGCTGGACCGGCAACGAGCAATTCGTCAAGGCGATGACCACGACGCTGGAGTATGCCGCACCATATGGATGGACGAATACCAGACTCCGCTTGGAATATCGGTGGGATGAATCTACCGGTGCGAACGGCGGGTTTTTCAAGCGGGGGGATATCCAGCCTGGCGTGCCCGGCTTGACGGCGTCCCAACACTTGGTCTTGCTCGGTCTGTTGTGGACCTTCGATTCGCCGTGAACCCCGAGAAATCTTCTGTCTATTCTTGCGCTAGATTCCTGGTCTGCAGCCATCTCCACGCCAACCAGGCATGAATGGCGAGCATGCCGATCCAGCCCAGGATCGAGACCCTGTGAGCTATCGCCTGGTCGGACATCAAGACGCCCCAGCGGCTGAAGATGTTGGTCCAGTCATGTTCCCCGCCGCCGGCCAGCGGCAAGACTTGCGCGCGGGCATCCGCCATGTAGCGCGCGATATTGAGAAAGTTTTCGAAGAACCAGACTCCGGTGACGACACACCCAATCGTGTCGCGTTGTCTCCAAAATGCCAGCCAGGCCAGCCCCGGCATCACGAGTTGACCGAGCGTGCCGCCATACCACCCCAGCGTTTCGCCGAAGATTCCAAAGATCGGATGTCCGGCCTCGTGAAAAGCCAGGTTCACGTAATCAAGAAAGACGAAACCATCTTCATCCGTTTTGAGCGAGTAGAAGAGCCAGGCCAATCCCAGCGATACTACGACCATCCGCCAATTAGACACAGGCTTCCATGGATATCGACTGATTCTTCGGGTGCAGTCAAGAACGTCGCGCAAAGTCAACATATACTGAGTATCTTGGTCATTTTGAGCGTCCTTTCCACCTTCCATCTCTCCAACCCAGAAATATGATGCCGGATGACAAGGGGCGTCGGGCCGCCGTCTACTGCGCGCGTTCAGCGAGGGCCTTCTTAGGCCGCGCGCTGCGCGAGCACGGACG
>JBQTHT010000116.1:0-4295 GCA_052389595.1 Nitrospiraceae bacterium | reverse complement strand
AGCAGATGTACGGCGAGGTGTTCGGTGCAGTGTCGCAGGTCCCGGGCCTTCGCGTGTTCCCGCGCTTGGATCCGCCGCTGCCCACTCCCGGCCAGTATGACGTCGAACTCGTGCTGCAGAGCGATGTCCCGCCCGAGCAGATGCTCGAAACGGTCGGCGCCGTGCTCGGCGCCGGTTGGCAAAGCGGCAAGTTCTTGTATGTGGACACCGACCTGAAGATCGACCTTCCCGAGGCGCGCGTCGTACTCGATCGAGAACGTCTTGCCGACCTGGGGTTCGACTTGGCCGGCGTCGGCCGGGAACTCGGCACGATGCTCGGCGGCGCGTACGTCAATCGGTTCAACTATTTTGACCGGAGCTATAAGGTCATCCCGCAGCTCGGCGACCAGGACCGCGCCACAGTCGGACCATTGCTCGACCTCAAAATCAAGACGCCGGGCGGTCAACTCGTGCCGGTCTCGACGTTCACGCACATCGAAACGAGCACCGCACCGCGCACCTTGAACCGCTTCCAACAGCGGAACGCGGTACGAATTTTCGGAGGCGTCAAGCCGGGCGTCACGAAGGAAGAGGGGCTGCGCGTCCTTGAAGCCGCCGCGGCCACGGCGGGCGGTCCGCGCGTCGTCCTCGACTACGCGGGCGAGTCGCGGCAGATCCGCCACGAGGGATCCGCGCTCACCGTCACGCTCGGATTCGCGCTCGTACTTATCTATTTGGTACTGGCGGCACAGTTTCACAGTTTCCGCGATCCGCTGATCGTGCTGTTGGGCTCGGTACCGCTGGCGATTTCTGGCGCGCTGGTGTTCAGCTTCTTGGACCTCACCACCATCAACATCTACTCGCAGGTCGGGCTGATCACGCTCGTGGGACTGATCGCGAAGAACGGCATCCTCATCGTGGAGTTCGCAAACACGCTGCAGGCCCGTGGTCTCTCGAAGGCGGCTGCGCTACGCGAGGCTTCGTTGACGAGATTGCGACCGGTGTTGATGACCTCCGCGGCCACCGTCTTCGGGCACCTCCCCCTGGTGCTCGCATCCGGGCCGGGCGCCGCGGCTCGCAACAGCATCGGCATGGTGCTGGTCGCCGGCATGACCGTGGGTACGCTGTTCACCCTGTTCATCGTACCGGTGTTCTATTCACTGATCGCGGCGCAGCACCAGCCGAGCTTGTCGCGGGAGGCGATCGAGCAAGAGGGGTTGCTGATGGCGGGAGCACAGGGGTGAGATGAGTGGGACAAAAAAGGGCAAGTGAGACACCTGCTGGATGCCGGAGTTACGAAAAGTCGTTTAACTACACGGGCGATATCGACGTGCCTACATTGGTTAGGGGTCGCGCCCAGCTCTATGAGGAGGATTGAACATGGCTGACAAGAAGATCATCGCAGTCGTGGGTGCAACCGGCGCGCAGGGCGGGGGATTGGTGCGCGCCATCGTGAGCGATAAGAGCAGCGATTTCACTGTCCGTGCCCTGACACGGAACGTCAATTCGGACAAGGCCAAAGCGCTCGCCAAGCTGGGCGCCGATGTCCTAGGAGCCAATTTGGATGATGTCGAAAGCCTACAACGAGCGTTTGCAGGAGCGTATGGCGCCTTTTGCGTCACCAATTTTTGGGAGCATTTCTCCCCAGCGAAGGAGTTGAGCCAGGCCAAGAACATGGCTCAGGCGGTGAAGCACGCTGGCCTGACACACGTCATCTGGTCCACATTGGAAGACACGCGCCAGTGGGTGCCGCTCAGCGATACCCGCATGCCGACCCTGATGGGCACGTACAAGGTGGCGCACTTCGACGCTAAAGGAGAGGCCAACCGGCTGTTCACTGAGCTCGGGGTCCCGACGACGTTTCTGCTGACCTCTATGTATTGGGAGAATATGATCAACTTCGGCCAGGGCCCCAAGAAAGATCCGGGCGGCAAGCTGGCGATCATCTTTCCGATGAGCGACAAGAAGCTCCCAGGTATCGCAGTCGAAGATATCGGCAAATGCGCCTTTGGCATTTTTAAGAAGAGTCGTGAGTTCATCGGCAAAACCGTCGGCATCGCAGGAGAGCACCTGACAGGGGCACAGATGGCAGCCGCCCTCACGAAGGCGCTGGGCCAAGAGGTGCGCTACAACGACGTCGCCAGAGGTGTACCGCAGCTTCGGGTTCCCGGGCGCCGAGGATCTTGGAAACATGTTCCAGTTCAAGCGCGACTTCGAGACATATTTCTGCGGCGCCCGCAGTCTCAGCGTCAGCCGAGCGCTCAATCCGGATATGCAATCTTTCGACCAATGGCTTGCGCAGAACAAGAATCGCATTCCGCTTGAGTAGCGGCAGACCCGCAGGGAGCGAGAGGCATCTCTACACCGTTGTTATTGAGCGGCAACACTCTGGAATCGACGGCGCGGCGTGGTGATGTGAAGGATCGATGAGGGAGATGGTGGCATGCGTTGGCGATCGGTTCAAGAACGGAAGATGAGCGACATGGCGAGAGCGACGGAGATCGCTTCCGATCACTACGCGATCTCAATCTATGTTCCGGAATTCAACCGGGGCGCAGATGGACCAGAGGATATCTCGCATGTGAGAAGATGATCAGAGAGGAGTCACAGATGTCGTATCCGGAGGCACGCTATCTCGGTGACGAGGGCGAGATCAGTGCGAGGTACCGTCCGGCGGGCCAGGAGCCCGAGCTGACGATCGGTTCGAGCACGGCGGTGCGCTACCTGGCCACCGGAACGTCCACAAACGGACAATTCGGCTTGTACCGGTGGGATGCGCGACCGCACACGCCGGGGCCGAGCGCGCACTTCCACAAGACCATGTCCGAATCGTTCTTTATCTTGTCCGGGACGGTGCGGCTGTTCAACGGAGAGCGCTGGATCGATGCGACGGCAGGGGATTTTCTGTACGTCCCCGAGGGCGGAATCCACGGCTTCCACAACGAGTCCGACGAGCCGGCCTCGTTGCTGCTTCTCTTCGCACCCGGTGCGCCGCGCGAGGCGTACTTCGAAGCGCTCGCCGGGAAAGCCGCAGGTCGTCACTTCAGTGACGAGGAGTGGAGAGACCTCTGCCTGCGCCACGACAACTACTTTATCTCAACAAAGTGAGGTCATTACAGGAGGTGTTGCATGACGACGCAGACGAAGCTCATTCTGGTGACGGGAGCGACAGGACAGCAAGGAGGCGCAGTGGCCAGAGCGTTGCTGGCAAACGGCCAGAAGATTCGCGTCGTGACGCGAAGCCCGGAGAAGGCTTCCCTGTTCGCGAAGGCCGGCGCGGAGGTCGTGAAGGGTGATCTGACCAACAAGGTTGATTTGCAGTCTGCATTGCGAGGGGTGCACGGCGTGTTCGCCATGTTCATGGAGAACTTTACGACCTTCTCGAAACCGTCGCCTGAAGGTGTCCTCACCATGCCAATGTGGCCGGAAAGAAAGCTTGCGATGGTGGCGCTGAGGGATATCGGTGAGTTCGGAGCGGCGGCGTTCACCCGTCCTAAGGATTTTCTCGGACAGGCTATCGATCTGGCGGGGATGAATTGACGATCCCAGAAGCGGCGACGCTCTTGACGAGAGCGATGGGACGGCCGATCCGACTCCACGAGTTTCCGTTGGACCAGGCCGAAGCCGCGATGGGACACGATCTCGCCACGATGTTTCGCTGGTTCAACGACGTTGGATACACCATCAACGTTCCGCGTTGAAGCAGAAGTTCGGGATTCCGCTGACGACTTTTTCGGAATGGATCAGGACCGTTGATTGGACCAAAATCTAGAAGGAGGTAAACCATGGGCTCTCTCAAGGAAAAAGTCGCCATCGTTACCGGCGCGTCGAACGGCATCGGACGTGCGATTGCTGAACGCCTGGCGCGGGACGGCGCCATGATTGTCGTGAACTATGGTAAGAGCGCCGATAAGGCCAAGGAAGTGGTCGCCGGCATCGGGGCCAAAGGCGGCAAGGCCCTCGCGGTCCAAGCCGATATGAGCAAGGTCGTCGATGTCGGCAGGTTGGTCAAAGAGACGGTGAACAAATTTGGTCGGCTGGACATCCTGGTGAACAACGCCGGGATGTTCATGTACAAACCCCTGGTCGAGACGACCGAGGAGGAATTCGACCGCATGTTTGCTCTCAATACCAAGGGTCCCTATTTTGCTTTGCAGGAAGCCGCGAAGGTCATCAAGGAAGGTGGACGCATCGTAAACATTTCCACGGACGGTACTCATATCGGGTTTGCCGGCGCCACCGCCTACCTCGGCAGCAAAGGTGCTCTCGAACAGTTCACGAAAGGTCTTGCTCACGAACTCGCGCCCAAGGGAATC
>JBQTHT010000115.1:0-23744 GCA_052389595.1 Nitrospiraceae bacterium | reverse complement strand
TCATGGAGGACAGTCTGGTCGAGATTGTTCACTTCGAGAATAGCTTGGTGATAGGACCACCGCCGCCAAGGTGACGCGAGATTGATCGTCTGGCCTTGGTACTCGATCGTCGTGGCGCCAAGAATGTCGTTGGCCAATCGGGCAAAGAGCGCTTCTGTTAGGTCCATAAGATCATGATAGTCGGCATAGGCCACATAGAACTCGAGCATCGTGAATTCCGGATTATGGATCGTGGAGATACCCTCATTCCGGAAGTTCCGGTTGATCTCAAACACGCGCTGGAAGCCGCCGACAATAAGGCGCTTTAAGTAGAGCTCAGGCGCAATGCGCAAGTAGAGAGCCATGTTCAGCGCGTTGTGATGGGTGACAAAGGGTTTCGCCGTCGCGCCGCCGGGAATTGGATGCATCATGGGTGTTTCCACTTCGAGGAACTCTCGCTCGAGGAGGAACGCTCGGATGCTTGTGATGATCCGGCTGCGTGTGGCGAAGATCTCGTGCACGGCGGGATTAGCGATCAAATCCACATAGCGCTGGCGATAACGAGTCTCGACGTCCGTCAAGCCGTGCCATTTCTCCGGCAGAGGCCGGAGCGACTTACTGAGGAAGGCGAGCGTATGGACTTCGACGGTAAACTCGTTGGTTTTAGTGCGAAACAAGGCGCCGCTGACACCGATCCAGTCGCCGAGGTCGAGCGACTCGCATATTTGGTAGCCGACGTCATCCAGTAAGTCTTTCTTAAGATACGCCTGGACACGATCGGCGCCGTCTTGCAAAACGGCAAAGGCCGCTTTTCCAAACCGTCGTAGGGCCACGATGCGTCCCGCCACGGTGCAGGAAATCTTCTCCCGTTCCAGCGTTTCTTTCGATTTGTCGCCATGCAGCTTTAAAAGACGGCCGGCGCGGTCCTTGGCCTCAAAGCGAGTCCCATAGGGCTGAATCCCAAGCTGCCTGAGATGCTCGAGCTTCTTGATCCGCTGCTGACGTTGTTCGTTCAGTTCATCCATAGCTTGCGCTCAGGCACGAGGCAAGGGGCTAGAGGGTACTGGTCTTACCCCTTGCCTCGAGCCCCTTGCCCATCTGTTGTTTGAGATACCCCTCGATAAACTCATCCAACGCGCCGTCCATCACGGCGGTCACGTTACCGACTTCCACATTGGTCCGGTGATCCTTGACCATTTGATACGGTTGAAACACGTAGGATCGAATCTGACTGCCAAAGCCGATTTCCTTTTTCTCTCCGACGATGGCGTTAAATTCGTCCTGTTTCTTTCGTTGTTCCACTTCATACAGACGCGCTTTGAGGATCTTCATCGCGCCGTTGCGGTTCTGCAACTGCGACCGTTCGTTCTGGCATTGCACTACGATGCCGGTGGGAATGTGCGTAATGCGGATGGCAGTTTCGACTTTGTTGACGTTCTGACCTCCTGCGCCGCCGGCGCGAAAGGTGTCGATTCTCAGATCCTTCTCCTCGATCATCACCTCGACGTCTTCTTCAATTTCGGGATAGACGAAGACCGAGGCGAAGGAGGTATGCCGCCGCTTGTTGGCGTCGAAGGGCGAGATGCGGACCAATCGGTGTACTCCGGCTTCCGCCTTGAGATATCCATACGCATACGGTCCGTTGATGGATAAGGTAACGCTCTTGATACCGGCTTCGTCGCCCGGCAGGAGATCCAGCGTTTCGACCTTGTAACCTTTCCGCTCCGCCCAACGTACATACATGCGCAGCAGCATCTGGGCCCAGTCTTGCGACTCGGTCCCCCCGGCGCCGGGATGGATGGAAATGATGGCGTTGCTGCTGTCTAGTTCACCGGCTAACAGCAACTCGATGCGGAGTTCATTGACGGCGGTTTCGAACCGCATGATCTCCGTCGCCAGTTCCCTTTCCAGATCGGCATCACCGCTCTCGTCCGCCAGTTCCAGCATGGCCGAGAGGTCGGCCTGGCGCCGTTCGATGTCCGTCCAGCGGCTGAGTTCCCGCTCCAGAGCAGCCTTCTTGCGACTGATGCGGGCAGCCTTCTGAGCGTCGTTCCAAAAATCTGGCTGGGCAGTGGTTTCTTCGAGTTGTGTGAGTTCGGCGGTAAGATGGGGAAGGTCAAAGATGCCCCCGAAGTTCGCTGACTTGCTCTCCGATTGTTCGAACGCGAATCCGGGTGTCGTCCAACATGGGTCCTCCTCACATGGGGAAAAACGCGAAGCCTGAAGGCCGAGACTCAATCCTCACGCGTCAGTCCTAACCTTGCTTCTGGCCGCGCGCCGTCGCATCACAGAGACGATCACGAGCGACAGCGCGGTGATTATAACACAGCCGCGCGCAAAGACATCACCGTGCATCGTGTAAAACGTCTTTTCGTGAGTGAGAGGGATCGTGCCCCGGAGAGCCTGCTCGGTGAAAATAGGACTGGCGTGAAGTATTCGGCCATAGGAATCGATAAATCCCGAGATGCCGGTGTTCGCCGCGCGGGCAAACGCAACCCGGTTTTCGACGGATCGAAAGACGACCATTCCAAAATGCTGATAGGGTGCGGCCGAAGGTCCAAACCAGGCATCGTTGGTGATGGTGGTCATAAAATCGACGCCTGCTTCGGCGAATTCCCGGACCAGGTCGGGGAAGATGACTTCATAGCAAATGACCACACCGAACCGGGCACGTTTCGGCTCGAACGGCTCGACTCCAAAATGCGAAAAGAGACGAGGTTGAACCGGGACGGAAAGGATCGTGGTCGTCCTTCCTGCTTCAAAATCCCCGATCCCTTCCACCAATTTGTCTAAGAAGAACAGTACGGACGAGTGCAGTGGAATATATTCCCCGAACGGCACCAGATGCTTCTTGTCATAGCGGCCCATAATCTGACCGTCGGGAGAGAGGAGATACGCGCTGTTCAGCAAATACGGCCGACGATCTGGATAAAATCGGAGCGCCGGACTGCCGAACAGAATCGATACGTTTGCCTTATGGCTCATCGAGGTCAACTCAAGTCGATATTGCGGTTCCTGCTCGAAGAAAAACGGAGTGGCGGCTTCCGGCCAGATAATGAGATGCACGCCGGCTGAAACTTCACGGGTCAAGCGCGCGTAGCGATCCAGCGTCTCCTGTCGATAGGCTTTATCCCACTTCTGCGCTTGATCGATATTCGGCTGGACTAAGCCGATTGAAATCGTCGTCGAGTCTCCTGCGTTCGTGGTATGGGACAACACCGATGTGCCATAGAGGAACGCACCGATGAGAGCAAGCGGAGCGACCGAGGGAGCCAACCACCGAAGCCCCCATTGCCGTCCCAAGTGCCTCCTCGCCGAAGCCCACACAAAAAGCTCGGCCAACGCGACGTTGACCAGCACCAAGAGGAATGAGACTCCATAGACGCCGGTATGATCGGCAAACTGGATGATCGGCAACCACCCGGACTGCGTGTACCCGAACAGCGACCAGGGCAGCCCTGAAAGAAAGTAGGTGCGGAGCAATTCGAGCGCAACCCACAGGGCAGGCGCGGCAAGAACGGTCAGAGCAGGGAGTACCCGCCGTATCCAGCCGACGACCCAGGTATAGATAGCCACATAAAGCCCGAGATAGACTGCCAGCAGCAACAGCACGGCATAGCTTGCGACCAGCGGCATCTTCCCGTAGAGATGCATCGCCGTGGTGACCCAGAACATCGCGCCGCCGAACGCGATCACGCCGGAGAACCAGCCCACGCGAAAGGCGCGTCCTGGAGTAACGCCCTCGATCGCCAAATGCAATGGAACGAGCGCGACCCAGGCAAGAAAGCCGAGATTCCAATCGGGAAAGCAGAGTGGGTAGAGGACACCGCTCGCGCCGGCCAAGACGATCTGACGCGCGAGAGCTTCGTTCATCGGGCGTACCTTAGCGAAAGACCCACGACGTTGCAACCTCTTACGAAACCACTTTACCCTGTTCTGCCTTGCTGAACCTGCGTACCTTTTTCGAGCCCAGTCCTCGATGGAATTAAATAGGGACAGACTCAACTCCCTTGCGCCCCCTTTTCATCGGGTGTTAAGATTCACATCCGTTCTAGCGTGGAGTGATTGGTATGCCGAATATTACTCTGCTGGTCTCGCCGACTTGCGGCGCATGCCCGTCGGCCAAAAGTCTCTGGAAAGAGTTGCGCGTCAAGTACAGCTTTAGTTACCGGGAAGTGGACATCACAACCCCGGATGGGCAGGACCTTGCCAATCGTCATTCCGTTCGAGCGGTGCCGGCCACCATCATCGATGGTCGCCTGACGTTTATCGGGGTTCCAACCCGCCAAAGCGCAGAAAAAGCCCTTGAGCTGAAGATCAAACAGCGGTCCGCATAAAGTAGGGATCTGCATGGAATCGGACGATGATGATTTTGAATTGCCTCCTTTACCGGTCATCGACAAGGGACCGCCACCTGATTGCCCGATCTGCGGCGATCCCATGGCGTTTATAGACGGCGACTGGTCTTGCGTGGATTGCAACGGCGAGCTTCTGGGACCTGAAACCGGCTAGCCGAAGGCACTGTTGAATGATGAATGATGAATGTTGAATGATAAAGCGTTAAATGCTTCGCATCGTGACCGGCCCCTTCCAGCCGGACCTTGAAGCCGTCTTCGTCGAAAACGTTAGACACCTCAAGACACCCGACCCTTTAGCCCCTCTCCTCGTCGTGGTCCCGTCCGATTCGCTGCGACGGCGCGTCAAACGGCTGCTCTGTCTCGAACATGATTGCGCTGTCATCGATGTCCACGTCCTGACTTTTTATCAACTGGCTTTGCGACTGTTGGACGAAGCGGGCGGGTTCGACTCCACCTCAATCCGGCGGGAATACTTTTTTCACGAGCTGGTCCACCAGCTCCTGCGTAGGCAGATTGACCCTCCGTCTTCGGTTTCACTCCATGCGAAACAGGACCCATGGTCGGACTTGGCTGAGATGCCCGGCGCCTGGGGGGCCCTCTTGGCAACATTGCGTGACCTGAAGGATGCCAAGGTCGATTCTGAACGAGCGGCGGAGGCGTTAAGTCAAAGTCAGATCGGCGCTCTAGTCGGCATTCGCACGTTGCTTACGCTGTACCGTGACTTTCTAGACGAGAAAGAGAGGATGCAGGTCGTGGATGAGGACGATCTTGCCCTCTTGGCCGAACCCTGTGTCGGTCGGTCCTCCTATCTGGCTCGGCAACGGCGCATTCTCTATTACGGTTTTTACGATGTGACGCAGGTCCAGCTCGATTTCTTTCAGGCGGTTGCGCGGGTTTACCCAACGACACTGTTCTTTCCATTGATCAAGGGCGATACATCTTACGCGTTCGCAGAACGCTTTTTTGAGCGACATCTCTATGGATTGATGGAGTCACAGCCTGCGCAAGAATCGCATGCCGAGTCCCTCACATCGCCTGTGTCGAAGATGGCTGAAGGCTTGTCAGGCTCCGCCGGCCCATGCCGCATTCTATCCGCATCCGGCCCGTTCGATGAGGTGACGATTGTTGCAAAGGATATTTTGAGCCTCGTAGAAGAACGCGGGTACGCGTTTCACGATATTGGGGTTGTGGCTCGCACGATGGCGGGTTATGAGACTCTCCTGCCGCGCGTTTTTGATCAACACGCCATTCCCTTCACCTCCGCGCTCGGCCGATCTTTGAGCACGTTCCCCTATGTGAAGTCCATAATCCAACTCTGGGATCTCCGGGTCAGCGGCTTGCGTCGGGATCGTGTTATGGCGCTGCTCTCTTCGCCTTTCATGCGTCTGACCTCGGATGTCGTCGGTTCCGGCGTTGGGATTCGGCCCGACCTGTGGGATCTCGCCAGCCGGCGGCTGGGCATCACCAAGGGGCTGGAAGAATGGCGACGCTTGACGACCTATCTGGACAAGGACTTACCGTTGCGCGATGACGATGAGGACGAGCTGAAAGGCCCGCGAATTCCTGTCGTCTATATCAAAAGTCTCTGGACCGTCGTGACTGCCCTTGGGGCCTGCATAGAGAGCATACCGGACAACGCCACATGGGAGAGATACATCGACTACATTCAAGCCTTGTGCAAGCGTTGGCTGGACGTTGCCGCCGGTGAGGCCGGAGTTGAATCCGAGCGGATGGCGCTCTTGACCGAAACTCTGGACAAAACTTTTGATGAATTGAAAGAACTCCGCTCGATCAACCGGGAGGTCAGCTTGGCTGACTTTACGGTAGCGCTTCATCGGTTGCTGGAACATACAGTGATGCCATTGGAGTCCGCACAGGGCAATGGTGTACAGGTGCTCGATGCCATGGCGGCTCGAGGTCTCTCGTTCCGTGCCCTGTATGTCATCGGCCTCAACGAAAAGCGGTTTCCCCGGGACATCCACGAGGATGCCTTTCTTCGAGACGAAGTGCGCCGTCTTCTCGAAGTAGACTTGGGTTTCAAGATTCAGGAAAAGCTGAATGGGTACGACGAAGAGAAGCTTCTGTTTGCGCTCCTCTGCCGTGCTGCTACGGAACAGCTGACCCTGCTGTATCAGCGAACGGACGAGACAGGACGCTCTCTTCTGCCTTCCAGCTACCTTGCTGAATTACAGAAACGGACGGGCGTGCGCGAACATACAATCCCTCGCCGCCTGTCCAAGAAATTTCAGGAGTCTCCCTATTATCAACTCGATCGTCTCACGCCATCTGAGGTGGCCGTGAAACTCCTGTTGGAACGCCGAGTACCGCGTCGTCTCTTGAAAGACGGCCATTCGGCTGGTCACTTGGTGGAACGAGGGCTCATGGCCCTCCAATCTTTGGAGAGAGCAGGACCAAGGTTGGGTGACTTTGACGCGATCATCGGCCCTGTGGAGACCGTATGGCAGACTATGAAAACTGCCGGTGTCTCACCGACATCTTTGCAAGAGTATGCGAGCTGTCCTTTTCGCTACTTCGCCAAACAGGTCTTGCGATTGCGGCTCCTTCCGATGGTCGAGTCCGTCGATCAAGTCGGCCCCTTGGAACTCGGCGCCTTGGCGCATGGCATTTTGCGCACATGTCTGGAAACGCTGAAAACCCAAGGCTACTTCGCCGACCGTTCTTCGTCCATGATCGACCCGATGACCGTTCTCGACGAGGCCGCTGGGCAGGAATGCGCGCGGTTCGCCGCGACTCATCCTGTGGGATACCCGCTTGTGTGGAGGCTGCACCAGGAACGCCTGACAAGTTTTTTGCGCCGGACGCTGCGCGATGATCTCGAAGAGATGGCGCGCGAAGGCTGGGAACCGGTTCTGTTCGAGAAAGCCATGACAGGGCATCTGACCATATCCACGACGACGCCCCATCCGGAAGACATCCCTGTCGTTGGACGATTGGATCGAGTAGATTGGTCCCCTGCAGAAAATGCCTATCGGATCATTGATTATAAGTTCAAATCAGGCCGCATGGCCGATCCCCTGGACAAGAATCTGAGGATGGGAGCTGCGCGGGCCACACGTTTGCAACCACCGCTGTATTTGTCGATGATGCAATCCATCGCTGCCTCCCTACCCGGCGCATCAGCCGATGTCTCCTGTCGGGGCGTGTGGTTTTATTACCTCGCTCCTCAGTGGGACGCTCCGCTGACGCGCGTGTCGTTTCCGGGTGACGCTTGGACATCGGATTTGAAAGAGTCCATGACGCAGGGGCTCGCTCACGTGCTCTCCGGTATCCGGGAGGGCCGCTTCTTTCTGTATGACAGCGGCCGTTTCTGCGAACGATGCGACTATCGGCTTCTGTGCCGGCGAACCCATCAACCGTCTGCGTGGCGCGCCCGCACCGATTACTCCATGGTGGCCTCCTATCGTGCTCTTCGCTCGGTTCAACCGCCCAAGTCGGAGGGATAATCACCCCAGTCGCATTGAAATGATGGATGCACTCTCAGACAGCTTCGCCCGCACACGAGGGGCCACTGCCGGCGATCGTAACATTGTGATCACGGCGGGGGCCGGAACCGGGAAGACCACTCTGCTCGTCGATCGTCTCGTGCACCTCCTGCTGAATCGTCCTGAGCCTCTGGCTGTCGCTGAAGTCGTCGCCCTCACGTTCACGAATAAGGCGGCTGATGAGATGAAGCTCCGCCTACGGACTCGCCTCGTCGATTTACTCAATAACGAGCTCGCGGCCAAGGCACTTCGTGAACTGGAGCAGAGCCAGATCGGCACCATTCATAGTTTTGCAGCGCACCTGCTTCGGCTCTATCCTCTCGAAAGCGGTGTCGATCCTGCCTTCACGCAGGATGACGGCTCCCGGTTTGACGAGTTTTTCAAACGGGAATGGTCACTGTGGCTGGATCAAGAGTTAGGGGCGGCGGGAACGCAACAAGAAGCGTGGACCGTTGTGCTCCAGACCGTCACGCTGGAAGAAGTACGGGAGTTCGCGCGGAATCTTGCCGGGGAACTCATCCCTTTGGACGATCGGCATCTCGATATCGGTCATGATGACGACCGGCCACCAATCCGTCAGTGGCTGAAGACGTTGGCCCAGAAGGCCGGAACTTTACGGGCAGCTCATCAACAATCCAACAAGCTTGAACGCATGTTGGACCACGCCGTCCTGTATCTGGAACGAGTCGAGCAAGGCGATTGTCTTGCTGAAGAGAGAGGGCCATTGAGCGGCGAAGTGCCGGGGATCACCAAGGACTGGTCGCGTGAAGACCATCGCGAAGCCAAGCGGATCATTCGAGTTGCCCAGGCAATCGCACTGGTTCGCATCGAGCCATTGCAGCTTCTCCTACGATTGATCGTTCCGTTCGTTCGGGACTGCCGCCGTCGATTTGTTCACACCGGGTTGATCTCCTTTGACGGTCTTGTCGCGCGCGCGCGCGATCTGTTGCGCGACTATCCTGTCATTCGTCAAGTATTAAAGGCCCAGTTTCGCTCGATCCTCGTCGATGAGTTTCAAGATACGGACCCCGTCCAGTATGAAATGATCCTGTATCTGGCCGAGTCGACTGGTCGCGAAGCGGCGGATTGGCGCCAGGTCCAACTGGAGCCTGGTAAGCTCTTCATCGTCGGCGATCCCAAACAATCCATTTATGCCTTTCGTCGGGCGGACATGGAAGCCTACGACGCCGTCATCGAGGATCACATCCTTCTGCAGACCCCATGCGGGGAGCGCCATGCTCTTCATACTAATTTTAGGAGCCATGCCAGGTTATTAACGACGATTAACTCCTGCTTTGCGCACATTTTTCCTCAACAAACGATGAAGGGACTTCAGCCCCAGCACGATCCGCTGCTGGCCTCTCATACCGAGACCACTGCTCTGCCGAACGAGGGAGTTGAAATGCGACTGGTACGATCGGAAGCTGCCGATCCCGACGCAGACACAGTGGGTCGAGCAGAAGCGGAAGAGCTGGCCCGATGGCTACGCGAGGAGGTACTGGGACGCGAGGAGATCTGCGAGCAAGGAGGTCCGGTTACGGTCAAACCGGGCCATGTGGCCATTCTCTTCCGCACCCTGACCGACATGCGGGACTATGTCGAAGCGTTGCGACGGTATGACATTCCTTGTCTGACGGAAGGCGAAAAGCATTTCTATGAGCGGCAGGAAGTGATCGATGCCATCAACCTTCTGCGCGCTGCGGTCAACCCTCACGACCGCCTGGCCCTCGCGGCTGTCTTACGCTCGTCGTTGGGAGGAGTGCCTGACGCACAGATCGAAGCCTTGGTGCGTCACAACGTCTTGGATTATCGGATCGCTGCGACGGATTTAGAAGACCGTCCGGCGCAAGCGGCCTATGATTCTGCGGCGCCCGTCTATGCATTGCTGCGCGACTTGTCTCACGCACTTCCTCGTCTCCCGCTCACGGATGTCCTCGATACGCTTTTGGCCCAAGCGCCCTTGCTGGAACTGGCGGCCGCGTCGCTCGACGGCGAGCAGGCAGTAGCCAACCTACTCAAGTTGAGGGATCTCGGCGTTCAGTTAGCCGAGCGTCCGGACCTCACGCTGACAGGGCTGATCGATGAACTCATGCGGAGGGCACTCGACCTGCCGGAGGAGACTGAAAGTTCGTTGGCCGAGGACTTCGATGACAAAGAAGAAACGGGATTCGTCCGGTTACTCAGCATTCACAAGGCCAAAGGGCTGGAGTTTCCGGTCGTCGTCTTAGCCGGTCTGCAGCGAGGAACCAATCGCGTTCCGTCTTCGATCCTCGTTCAGCATGACTGGTCGACAGAGATCGTCGGCATCCGACTCGGCGATCTGGAGACATTGGGCGGGGTCTATGTCAGCGCCAAGCTAGCTGAACGTCAGCGGGCCGAGGCAAGCCGGGTATTGTATGTTGCCATGACGCGAGCGAAGCGACGACTGGTCCTGTCCGCCGGGATTCCCCAGCAGTTGGCGCCCGACAGTTTTCTGACGATGGTCCTGGAGGGCTTGGGCATGACACCCGAGATGTTGGAGAGGGAGGTGGGCGCCACCACGGTCCCGATCGAAGACGGTGAGGTCTCTGTCCATGTCGTGTCGGGGAAGGCGGTACCCTTACAGACTAGTGGAAGGCAGGAAGCAGCATGGCATGACGCCGCAGATGACATCACGTCATTCCGTACTCGCTGGACAGACCGCTTGCACCGCCGCGAAGAGGCGCTTCATCAGCCGTTATTTCTCAGCCCAAGTCTCCTCAAGGCGAAGATGGATGAGCCGACAGCGAGAGAGCGCCGGCAAAGCAGCCAGTCTGCCTCAGAGATATCTCAACTAGTCGGCATTTTGGCTCACCGCATGCTGGAAGCATGGGACTTTCAACGATCCCCCCAAGAATTGATCGAAGGAATTGAGGCAACCTGTCGAACTAATATTCCAATAAAACTAGCGGATCAATCAATAGTTATCAGGCGTCAGCTCAAGAAACTGTTTAACATTTTCTTGGCCTCAGAATCATATACCATTCTCACGCGCGCAACGGTGATCGGTCGTGAAATTCCTTTCACGATCCCGTGGATGAACGGTCAGGTGATGGAGGGCGTGATCGACCTCATCTACCGTCTTGACGGCGCTTTCTGGATTGCCGACTATAAGACCGATCAAGTAACCGCGAAGGATGTAGAGGAGCGGGCGATGACCTATCGCGAGCAGGCACGCATCTACCGAGCGGCGGTTTCTCGTTGCCTTGGCATAGAGGATGTGGGATTTCAGTTTATCTTTCTACGAATCGGTAAAGCCATCACCATGTGACGGAGGTATCTGCAATGCCGTGGTTATTGTGGGGTCTGATGATGGGGATGATTATGTCGGGTTGTGCGAGCGGGGGGAGCACCAAGAACGTGGGACTCACGTTGCAGGCGCCGCCCGGGACGCCGGCCGGCGCGGCTGCGCACCTTGCGGAGGGGAACCGCGTGTATGTGGCGCAAGACTGGGCCGGAGCCAAGGCAGCCTACTGGTCTGCTATTCAAGCGATCCCTTCCTTTGCCGAAGCCCATTACAACTATGCGCTGAGTCTTGACCAACTGGGTGAAAAGGCTGAAGCGAAAAAACATTTCATGCAAGCGGCCAATCTGGCTCCGGGCAACAAGATCATCTGGGACTCTCCACCGCTTCGGCAAATCGGGTTGGATTACAATCTCAGGAATAAGACGTTCCTTGATTCCAGTCCACGTTAGGGGATGAGACCGCTCGACTATGGTTCGACGGCGCGGGGCGCTCGCCATGACAGAAGAGGAATTCGTTGTGTTGGTGGAGAAGGCGATCGAGGGTCTGCCTGCCCGATATGCGGAGTTATTGGAGAACGTCGCGGTGGTTGTCGAGGATGAGCCTTCACCTGAGGTGATCGAGGATATGGAGTTAGAATCAGGCGACGATCTCTTGGGCCTCTATACCGGTGTCGCCGTCACGAAGGATTCGTTCTTTCAATCCGGCGGACAGCTCCCGGCCAGGATTGAAATTTACCGTGTCCCTATTCTCAAGCTGTGTCGAAGTAAGCGTGAAGTGATCCAAGAGGTGAGGGATACGGTCGTCCATGAAATCGGCCACCATTTCGGACTGGACGACGACGAGATGCCCTATTGAAGACCGTGACGCGTGACAGGTGACGGGTCATGTGATTTCCGCCCACACTCCTCACGCGCCACGCGTCACGTATTTGGATCGGTAGCCCCAGGCCAGCATACACATCCCGACCAAAATCATCGGAAGAGACAACATCTGGCCCATCGAAAAGACGCCGAAAATGAATCCCAAATGCTGGTCCGGTTCACGGAAGAACTCCACTACTATCCGGCACAGTCCATATCCCGCCAAGAAGGTCCAAAGTAAGGTTCCCGAAGGCCTGGGGCGGCGATCGATCACCCACAGCACCGTGAACAGCAAGACCCCTTCTAATCCCGCCTCATAAAGTTGCGAAGGATGGCGACACTCCGGTCCACCGGACGGGAATACCATGCACCAAGGCACGTCCGTCGATCGACCATAGAGCTCGCCATTGATGAAGTTACCGAGGCGGCCTAATCCCAAGCCTATCGGCGTGACCGAGGCGGCGAGATCCGCGACGGTATAGACCGCGACCTTCCGGCTCCTGGCGAATAACAACAGCGCGACGATGGTCCCGAGCAATCCCCCGTGGAAGGACATTCCGCCTTCCCATACGGCGATGATCTTTGAAGGATGTTCGAGATAATAGGGGAGGTTGTAAAACAGGACATAGCCTAACCGCCCCCCGACAAAGACACCCACCGCGGCATACACGATCATGTCGTACACATGATCTTTGGTCAGCGCCAGATGCTGGGCCGCAGCTTTGGCCTTGATGACGAAATAGGCCGTGGTCAGGCCAATGAGATACATCAGGCCGTACCAGCGGAACTGAAGGGGTCCCACTCTCAGAAAAACAGGATCAATATTGGGGAAGGGAATCACTGCGTTGTGATTGGTTCCGGTAGTAGTTATCGATCGCGTCGGGATCATAAGAGAGGAGCAGTCTGCTTTGCAAGCAATCCTGTTTGATTTCTGAAACGGTCAATTTCCACAGCTGTTGTGAAAAAGTCACCGAAGATTAGCCTGCCTTAATGTACGCTTCTTAAACACTCTAATTTCGTCTCATTCCTGATGATGCTCTGCTGGCACGGTACGTGCTGAAACCTGTAACAAGCGCTTATCGGTAAGGTTTCATACAATCACCCTTCAGCGTCATGAAAGGAGAAGCTGCCATGTCAACGCAAGGACGTCAGGTTGCGAAGGTTGCCGCGCTAGTTGCAGGAAGCGCCGCGCTAGGCGCCGGGTTAGGGTTGTTGTTCGCGCCACGGACCGGCAATGAAACTCGTCGCACGATCACCCGCTATGCGAAACGTGCTCAAGTGCAGGCGACCCGCTTGGGCCGAGCTGTGAAATCCACGGTCGCCGAAGCCATGGAGCGTGGAAAGTCGATCGCCCAGAAGCGAGCTGAAAAGCCTCTGCTGGAAGCTACATCGCTGCGCACGGCCTGATTGTTTTACTAATGGGAGACTACGCACGTGCCTGTCACGGCCTGGGCCTGTGTCGGCCAGGCCGTGGTATTTTCGCCGAGGCCGTCCTTCCTTGACCAGTCTTAACCCTGGTGCTAGATTCTCCCTCCGACTTCTCGTTTGCCGGAGTGGCGGAATTGGCAGACGCCAGGGACTTAAAATCCCTTGGGTCCACAAGGCCCGTGCCGGTTCGATCCCGGCCTCCGGCACCAGCCACCATTCACCATTTCTAAAAGCAATATCTCCTTAGGTTATTTCTCTTTGACTGCTATACTCCCCATTCTGAGGCTTACTTTTTAAGGGGGAGTTATGGAAATGATGTCCGATATTCAGATTCCCAACGTCTTTCCCTACCTCGTTGCGATCCTTGGGCTGCTGGCGATGTGGCAGTTTCACCAGATTCAGGTGATGAAGGGAAGCATCTTGGCCATTGATATCTTCGATCGCTCGGGAGTTCGGCTGTATCTGCATGTCGTCCCGAACGAAAAAAGTGTCTGCGAGACCTGCCGGCAAGCAAACGGCAAGGTCTTCCTGCCGAGTGAAGTGATCGGAAAAAACTTCACGCCCTTGGATAAACCCTGCACCAATTCTAGGGGCTGCGGCGGACTGCTCGTTGGCCTGTATGGAGCCTGGCCCGAAGCCCGACATCTCGTCGAACGATTGAGAACTATCCGCAAGAAAACGCGGGTGCAACTGTCCGGGCCAGAGATCGCATCGTTGATCGGAGGACCGTGGGAGCGTTGTATCAGCGCCGACACAGACCGCATCGCCGTCCACGTGCTTGAGGCCATGCATTACGAAGACACGAATCCGGAAACTTCCATCACAAACTATCGTTACCTGATCGATCAAGCGCGCGAGGTGCGCCACCTCTCGTACGTGATCCCAACCTATTTTCGCCTCGTTGAACTCTTGGCGCGTCAAGGACGGGCGGATGAAGCCATTGAGGCTATCGAACGATTCGAGGGTCGATACAAAGGAAAGAAAGCCGGGCCCCTTGCACCCACGGAAACCCAGATGGGAATCATGTCGATGAAGAAGGCCCGATTAGGCGCCGGTCTCAAACAGGCGAGCTGACGGTCGCAGGGAAGATCGCAACCAACGCGGTTAGAGACTGCCGATAAACTTCTGAAGCAACTCTTCCTGTTCAGGCTGCATCTGCAGAAAATCCAGTCCGAACTTGGATCCAATGGTCCATCGAACTACGGCCAAGTCCACCGTGAGCCTCTTGTAGAAACCCGGTAAGTCAATGATCAGCTCTACGAATGAGCCGACCGGTATACGGGACTGGCCCTTGATTCCGCATCCACCCATGGATAGATCTCCCACGGTTCCCTGTCCGCTGATCTGATCGCCGGTGTAGGATACCGGTAACATCACTTCATGTCGGGGACGATCGCGTAGCTCCATACGCCTCGGGTTCTCCTCCCCGCTACACTCGCTTACCACTTCCCTAACCAACCACGGCAGCCGGCGTAGTATGCAAAGGCGGCGAGACTAAGAATGATAACCGCGTGGATAAGATGTTCGGCAATCACCGTGGGATTGGCCATTTTGGCGACGAACAGGAGACCGGCGGCAAGAATCGTGACCCCTAAAGTAACCCGTTTAGGGCTGAGCTCCGTCTTGTGGCCTTCATACGAAAGCGCAATCCAGACACCCACCCATCCTAGAGCCCCGACTATCAGCGCTCCGCCGAGATCCGACAGTCCTACCTTCATACTGTCCCAGGTGAGTTGGAGGACGGAGCGGGTTGCCGCTGAAGCACTGAGGCGCAGACCTTCTCCAAACGAGAGCATCAACCAGACCATTCCTATACCGAGGAGAAACTCTCTCTTTTGCATATCCCGAGCCAGGAGGCTTGGTCTTTGGACTTGCCCGCGAAGTGTAAACCGTCTTCCGCGAAGCTGGGGAGTGAAGTCGTAACCACACTCACAGATCAACACCGAATCGGAATTGGTCATTAAACAACGAGGGCACTCAATCGGCATCCGATGCGCTGTCGCACGTTATGAATGCGGCAGCCTCCCGTCGACCACGGACATTGAGATGAACCCGATGGTGCGGTATAAAGAAGCCCGCCATGTGATAAGGAATGTCGTCGTGAATCGGTCGGAGATCAGACTATTGTTCATCCTTGGATGCTTCTTTGCGGGTAGCGGCGTAGCCACCGGCGCTTTCGGCGCCCATGCCCTGAAGTCTATCCTGACTGTCGAGATGCTGGCGGTGTACGACACGGCCACTCGTTATCAAATGTATCATGCCTTCGGTCTTTTTGTCGTCGCGTGGGTCAGTCGCCATCATCCTCGAGCCCGAGTGGAACTGTCAGGCTGGCTGTTCGCTCTCGGCATCATCCTGTTTTCAGGAAGTCTCTATGCCGTTTCATTGTCGGGAATACAGTGGCTCGGGGCAATCACCCCGCTGGGCGGCGTCGCGTTCATCGGCGGATGGGTTCTGTTAGGGTGGCGATATTGGCAAGGCGTAGAGGAGCGGTAACGTTATCGCGGACACCCGCCGGTACGCTTGCCCGCGATCGATCCCCACCCTCCGAATGAATTGACGAACGTTCCCTCAAGCCGTTGACCTTCCTTGGTGAATAACAGGCTATCCTCCTGCACTCTCCCTTCAGCTTCCCATCTGAGATAGACCATATCCCCCAACGCAATGATTTCAGCGGGACTTGTTCCTGTCGTTCCCCGAGAACCTGGCGGGGGAAACACGATCACGGTTTTCTGCTCACCGTGATTTTGATGGTTATGGATCGTCCACTGCCACGTTCCACACAGCCGCGCAAGCCCTCTCCATTCCACAAGGGTTTCTTTGAGACTACGAAGCGATACCCAATCGATATAAACCTGTCGGCTCACTTCAACTTCAGCGCGACCGGCTAGATTGGCAAGTTGCACGAGGAACACCGGCCGGAGTCGTTGTTCGACATACATCGCGGCCAAGGTTGCCTCATGCTCTTTATTGTCGGACGTCGGATTAGCCGGCGCTGATAGTCGTTCATTGATAGCGATTGGTCCTGCCGTTTGGGCAACGGTCAGCCACGACGTATCCGAATCGGTGAAGCTGGGAAAGATCCGATCGAGATCGGCTGCATACTCGGAATATCCCGTGCGTTCCTCGACCGGCTGTGGACGGCCATAGGTATGCAACACTTGAGCGATATTCGCTGCCTGTCTCAGTGAAACAAAACCCGGCCTGTGTGAAATCCACGTTTGCTGCTGTGCCACCGCATTGATGAATCCCATCTGGTCATCCCGCGAGGAAGAGGCGGCGGTCTGGGCCATAAGTGCGAGTCGCCACATTGCCATATTCTGGACAAGCCGAGTCGTAATTTGAGCGAGGGTCACGACCAGGGGTTCACCGAATTGTTTGCTGGCCTGTGGTTTGTTCGCCAACGCCAGCACAGCGTCGCTCAATCCTAAGAGTGGCCCAATCCTGGAGGAAAATACTTTCTGTGCATCGGCATCCGCCCTCACGGCACCAAGCTGTTCCGATTGGGAATGAACGACTTCCACAAAATTCGGCGCCTCGACGGAAAGTGAGGGACCAGCCACGCTGGCAGAGGAGGTCGCGCAATGGGCAATATCAGGTGTGAACAGCGCCGAACAGATGCCGACTAGGATCAGAGGCTTCGTCCAGCTTAAAATTGCTGCGCATGTGGGCGGCATACAGATGGATTGTCCCACCGACCACTCTTCAAATCAATGATGTTTGAGCGCAGAGGGGAAGAACGAGGGAAGAGGCAAGAGAGGCTATAAACCCTGAAAACAGCGACTGAGAAATGCCACGGTTGCATCCCAGGACTGCTGTGCCGCATCGGCTCGATAACTGTCTTGTCGGGTTTCATTACAGAAGGCATGGGGAGCGTCGGCGTACAATCGCATATCGACCTGTTTGCCGTACTCTTGCGCGACGGCTCGGAGCTGATCCGCATCGTCTTGCGTCGCCCATGTGTCATGCCCGGCTTGGTGGTAAAGAAGAGGACAGGGAACATCCCTCATGAGCGTCGCCGGAGAGACCATCTTGCCGTAATAGGCCACCGCGGCGCGCAACCGTTTCCGCCGGCAGGCAAAGCGGATGGCCAATGATCCCCCCATGCCGAATCCCACGACTCCGTGAATATTCCGCTTGATAAAGTCTCGGGTGTTGAGAAACTCGCAGCAGGAATTGATATCCTGTAAAATGAGTCCTTCGTTCAGGCGACCCATCAGTGCTTCCGCCACTTCTGCGTTGGCCGTGACCATGCCGCCCAATCGGCCATACAGATTTGGAATAATGACTCCGTATCCTTCACAGGCCAGTCGGTTTCCCAAATCCTTGATTTGCGAGTTGAGCCCCCACCATTCGTGCAGCAAAACAATACCTGGGTACAGTCCCTTTTCTTGCGGCCAGAATTGTAGACATTCGACCTGAGCTTCCTTCGGGATTCGGGTCAAAATGTAAGGATCAACCGCCGCGTCTGTGCTCGTCGGGATCGCCACTCCACTAGGGAAGCGCGCGGTGCCGGTCCCGATTTGGTGCAATGAAAATGTCGGCATGTGGTCAGCCTTGCGTGAGCGCGAACTTTGGGCCACTATAACGACGGCCTCTCGACCTTGTCAACGTAACGCTTGTCGACTCTTTTCGATACAGGATGAAGATGCGTCGCTTTCCCATCGCGGTCGGACTGATCGGGCTAGGACGTCATGGCATACGATACGCTCGCCATCTGCTGAATGATGTGCCGGAAGCGGAACTCGTGGCGGTCTGCAGGCGCCACGCCGAGCTGGGGCTTGGTATCACGGCGGTTCATCCCGTGGCTTGTTATGCCGATTATCGAGATCTCATCCGCGCTCCCGAGGTTGAGGCCCTCGTCGTGGCCACGCCACCATCGTTGGCCCACAGTATTTGCCTCGCGGCTGTGAAGGCTCATAAACCGATCCTGATGGAAAAGCCATTGGCGCTGACCGCAAGCGAGGCTCGCGAGATGGTCCAGGCCGCCTCGAAAGAGGCGGTTCCCCTCATGACCGCGCAGACGTTACGATTTGACCCGACGGTATTGGCGTTGAAAGCGGCGGTCGGCACGGTCGCACCGCGACGATCCCTGGCGATCACGCATCGCATTGAGCGTCGTTCTCTCGCCGGCCAAGATCCGCACGAATGGAAAGGCCGAGGGGTCTTGATGGAAGTGGGTATTCACTCTTTAGACCTGATTCGCTTTCTGACCGGCGACGAAATCACCGAGGTGTGCTGCCGGCTCGACCCGTCATCTTCGGCAGAACCAGAAATGCGGGCCGTCATCACACTTCGCACGACCGGCGGCATGACGTGCCTGCTCGATATTTCACGCGAGACAGCGGAACGAATGAGTCGTCTAGAATGGATGGGAGACGGCGGTCAATTGGTAGCCGACTGGTGCGCTCGCACGCTGAGTCAAACGACCGGACACGACGGCCTCAAGCAGTGGACGCTCGAAGCCCAACCCACACTCGTGCCCGCTTTACGTGCTTTCCTCGACGCCGTCCGCGATGGTCGCCCCATGCCCATCACCGGCCATGACGGACAACGGGCGGTCGAGATCGCCGAGGCCTGCTATCGTTCCGCCGCAATAGGCAGCCAGCCGGTGGCGGTGGCCTACGAATAGGAAGGATCTACGCCTCGGCCACGATATGGGTGTCGGTTTCTTCGACCCCGTCGATCGTATGAATTTTCGTAATCACAATATCGGAGAGCGATCGCTCATCCGCCACATTCACAAAACTGAAAATATCAGGTTGGCCGAAACAGGAATGCGCCTGTTCCACTCCATGAATTTTTTTCAAGGCATGAATCACGTCTTTGGTTTTTCCGGCCTTCACCTTGATAAGAATGTACGCTTTCGTCGCCATCGCATCCGCTCCTTTCGCCTAGCCGCATCGGCCATGAACGTGGGTCCGTGACGGGTTCCTCCGGCGCGTTAGAAATGAGCGCCGGGCATCTCGCGTCGTTTCATCGCATATACTTGGTGAATATTCTTTCCCTCATCGGCCAGGTGATGGCGAGCTGCATGAAAGATGCGGACCAGCAGGTCCAAATCACTCAGCCTGAGGTTATACTCCCGCAAGGCTTCTTCCAGACGCTCGGGATGACCGGTCTTCATCGACGCGTACTCCGCCACCGCCTCCAACGATTCAGACGTCCATCCATTCGCGCGAAAAACAACCACCGCCTCCGAGGCCCGGCTGCCGAGTTTTGTCTCGAGCGCCTGTTCAAAAAACTGTCTGATCGTCGCGTCCGAGCTTTTCATGAAAGCTCCTTGAAACTGAATCAGGGCCTTGATGAGTTGATTCGCCTCAGGACTGGATTCCGGGGGAAGCGCCTTACCTTCGTCGAAGGTGGCCAACACCGCCATGACGGCTCCAACTTGTTCGGGCGCCGCGCGATTCCGCTGGGACATGGGTCCCTCGTGGGTCGTTCGGCGAAGAGCGGGTCGGAACATTTCGTTCACATCGCTAAATGAACCCCCCGGAGTGGTTCCTCCGGTCACAGCATATAATCGCCCGTCTACGACGGCTGATCCCAATCCATGTCGGCTGGTCGGCATGTCCGCCATTGCTTGCCAACGATCCGACTGCGGAAAATAGGCTTCGTTAGCGCGGAACGTCCCGCCGGGCGCCTCGCCACCCAGAACGTAGACAATATTCTGAATCACGCCGGCGGTAATCCCGCTTCGGGCGGTCGGCATGTCCGCTGCTCGACTCCAACCATTCGTGGCGGGATCATAAGACTCAGTAACCGACAGATTGCGACCATAGTCTCCATTCAAACGACCGCCGATCGCGTAGACTTTCCCATTCGTGCTGACGGCGGCCAGATGATCGCGAGCCGTCGGCAAGGAGGCTCTGATGCGCCAACTGTTGCCGGCCGGATCATAGACTTCGACGGCCGCGGAATTTCTCGCCCCGTCATACCCCCCGATGGCAAAGATTTTCCCTGCATGGTCCGTCACGGCGAGCGCCCCACGCGCGGTTGGCATAGCAAGACCTTCCGTCCAGCGATCCTGGGACGGATCGTAGACATATAACGTAGCGACCGGATGCCAAACGGACAGAAACGACTGCGTGTAGCCGCCGACGATGTACAGCCGATCTCCTATTACCGCGGCTCCAGCATGGTGTAGTTTGGCGGGGAGGGGAGCTTTAGTCGTCCATCGGTTGGTTGATGGATCGTACATTTCGACCATGTCGGTAATGGCCAGATTCATCACATTGCCGAAGCCTGGCTCGGCAAATCCCCCGACAACATAGATCTTTCCTTGCAGCGCTGCTGCGACCACCTCAGTGCGTTTAGTCGGTGCGGCAGCAAGGCTGCGCCAAGTTCCGAGCGCAGGTGGTGTGTCGCCGGCGGATTCGGCATTGCCGGCGCTCACAAAGGTCACGATGAGCATCGAGACCATCGTCAGGATTGAAGTACAGATTGCAGGTGAACCGTGTGGCAGGATGCACCGCTGGAAGAACTTCCTGAGGCGCATAACGCGATTATACAGAAAGGGTCGGTCGGTATCCAGCCTGTTAACTCTTCACGTTTCACGAACGACGCTTCACATCCTCGGATGGTCCAAGTGAACGATCGTCTAACAGCAGGGGACCGCTTCTGTTGAAAACCGGGACGCGCGTTGCCTATAATCCGCACGTTTCCAAAGGCAAGGGGTCTATTCCTCTTTCAGGATATTGATTGCTGGCCAAGGTCTACAGTGCGGCGCTCGTTGGCCTCGATGCCCATTTCGTCGAAGTCGAAGTGGATATCGGCGGCGGTCTCCCACAGTTTTCAATCGTCGGACTCCCGGACGCCACCGTACGCGAAAGCCGTGATCGCGTGCGGGCCGCGCTGAAAAACACGGGGTTTTCTTTCCCCATTAAGAAAATCACCGTCAATCTGGCGCCGGCCGGAATCAAGAAAGAAGGATCCGGTCTCGATCTCGCGATTGCCGTCGGAATTCTGGTCGCCGAGGATCTGCTTTCTCAAGAGTCGGTTCGCGATCGAGTCCTTTTGGGCGAGCTCTCGCTGGACGGAAGCATCAAGCCGATTATCGGCGCGCTGTCCGTCGCTCTCGCATGTCGGAAAAACCACAGCCTCTTCTTACCTGTCGAAAATTCATCGGAGGCAGCGATGGTTGAAGGCGTGACGGCTTACCCCGTCCATACGTTGCCGGAAGTGGTCGAACTGCTGCGGGGCGCGAAAACTATTTCCCGTGCAGTCGTCGATCGCGACGCGTTGTTTTCCGCTCGGCCTGTGGACGAAGAGGATTTCGCCGATGTGAAGGGGCAAGAACATGCGAAGCGAGCGATCGAGGTTGCCGCTGCTGGCGGCCACAACATTCTGATGGTCGGTCCTCCCGGTTCCGGTAAGACCATGCTGGCGCGCCGCCTCCCGACCATTCTTCCTCTCCTGCAGCCTGAAGAAGCGATTGAAACGACTCGGGTGCATAGCGTGGCCGGTCTTCTCAGTACCGGCGTTCCGCTCGTAACGCAGCGTCCATTTCGCGCGCCGCATCACAGCATTTCTGACGCGGGATTGATCGGTGGAGGAGCGATTCCGAAGCCCGGTGAGGTGTCCTTAGCCCATAATGGCGTGTTGTTTCTCGACGAGACTCTCGAGTTCAAGCGACATGTCCTGGATGGATTGCGACAACCGCTGGAGAGCGGCATCGTCGTGCTCACCAGAGCCAGCGGCTCTTTGAGTTATCCTGCTCGGATCATGCTGGTCGCGGCCATGAACCCCTGTCCCTGCGGTTATTACGGCGACCGTAGTCGCGAATGCCTCTGCACGCCTCACCAGATTCGGCGGTATCGCTCGCGTCTTTCCGGCCCTCTTCTGGACCGCTTGGATATTCATATCGAGGTCCCGCCCGTGCATGTCAGGGAACTCAATCAGGACGGTCCCCCGGCGGAGTCTTCGTCTACCATCCGAAGCAGAATCATCGGGGCTCGGGCGCGGCAGGCCGATCGCTATAAGGGAGAATCACTGTATACCAATGCTCAGTTGAAACCGCGCCATCTGAAACAGTATTGTCCGTTGGATTCCAGCGGTCGTGAGATTTTGGAGCAGGCCATGACACGTCTGGGTCTTTCGGCCCGTGCCTATGGGCGCATCCTGCGGGTCGCGCGCACGATCGCCGATCTAGCCGGAGCGGACGAGATCAGCTCCAGTCACCTGGCCGAAGCGATTCAATACCGAAGTTTCGATCGGAAGCACGACTTTTGATGCGGCAGTCGTTCAAAGTGTTCGCGTGGTGGTTCATCCTCGGCGCAACGATGGCGCTCGCGATCATCATGCTGCAGGGAGGGATCCGTGAGGTGTTGCAGGCTCAGGGCTCATTGTGGGAAGTGAAGATGGTCGAGCTCCTGACAGCGATCGCTGGAGGAGGGCTTCTGGGAGGATGCATCGCGCTCATTTTGGATCGCATCAAGAAACCGTGAAGGCGCCTATAACACAGCGCAAGTCATACTAGCATGAGGTGGCGGATATGGATGTGGAAGTCGGGTCGAACCTCTATCGCAATACGGATGGAACGATTGAAATCGAAGGTGTTCCGCAATTAACCCTCAGTTTGCGTCCACCCACCAATTCTTTACTGGTCAATTTTGCGCTTTTCGATGCTACCGGACGCGTCATGGCGAAAATCGTCGACAGCAATATGACGTTCAATGAACGCCGTGCGTATGAGCTCACGAAATCACCGACTAGTGTCACGCTCACTCACAGCGAGTCCAAGAAGATCGTCCTCCATGTCGAAAAGAAAGCGCACAATCTCGTTGTCCTTAATCGAGGAGAGTTTCATACGATGAGAGGCAGACTCTTCGAGGTGTCGTCGCTGGAGTGGAGGATCGACGCGGACAAGACGAGTGGAGCAAGTCGCGATGTAGCAGGAGGGGCTGTCGTCATCGGATAAAGAAAGGGCCCGGCGGTCCCGCCGGGCCCTTCGTCATCCCGCAATGCTTAAGCCGCCTCGATCGCGATGGTTCGCGGCTTTGTCTCCTCCCGCTTGGGAAGTGTAACCGTCAGCATCCCTTCCTTGTACACGGCGGCCACTTTTGCCGTATCCACATTTGTCGGGACACGGAATGACCGAGAAAACGGTCCACCGTGAATTTCCTGGACGAGATACTTCCGTTTCGATGAGGCTTCTTCAGCAGCACGCTGGCCCTTGACGGTCAGTACGCCGTCTTCAATCGTGATCGCCAGATTCTTGCGGTCCATGCCGGGTAACGCGGCTTGGATTGAAAATCCCTGTTCATCTTCATATGCATCATAGGCGGGTTCCCAGAGAGGCTTCCCAGCCACACTCGACAACACATCGTTCAGAAATCCATCCACGTCAAACGGC
>JBQTHT010000114.1:0-24820 GCA_052389595.1 Nitrospiraceae bacterium | reverse complement strand
GTGTGAGGAGGCCGTCGGTATCGATGATCATGTCGTCATCAAAGGGCACGTTCGGAGGTCGCGCGGGGACCGTGCCGACTGCGATGACGATGTAATCGGCTGTATGCTCGACGACGTCTCCATTGTGTCGGATCGCAAGCCGGTGGGGATCGACGAAGCTCGCCGTGCCGGTCATTATGTCCACCTGGTTGCGCGCCATCTGATTATGAATGATTTGTCGCTCATTCTTGATGACGTGATTGCACCGGTAGGCGAGGTCTTCGATAGTGATCGTCTGCTTGACGCGATAGCTGGCGCCATACAGGCTGCGTTGATGGAAGCCCGAGAGGTACATGACGGCTTCGCGCAAGGACTTGCTGGGAATCGTACCGGTGTTGATGCACACGCCGCCCACGACCTCCTCGCGCTCGATGGTCGCGACTTTTTTCCCCAGTTTGGCGGCTTGGACGGCGGCTTTCTGCCCAGCGGGCCCCGTGCCGATTACCAGCATGTCAAAATGAGCCATCGTGTCCTCAGACCGGGCCGCAGGATGGGATGGGATCGAAGTGCCTGCGGAGATTAGTTGGAGGTTATCAGCGTTCGGGCGGCCCGCATAGCAGTTTCCATGTCAGGCAAGACCCCGAGTTCGGGCGTGACTTGGAGATACCGAACAGTATTGTTCTTGTCCACGACCATGACGGCGCGCGCGAGAAGATGAGGATCTCTGAGGAACAGGCCGTGAGCTTTGCCGAATTCGGCGCTCCGATAATCGGACAGAAAGGTCACGTTGCTGATCTTCGCCTCTTCTGCAAACCGTTTTTGTGCAAAGGGCGTATCGACACTCACGGTGATGAGTTCCACCATCTTATCGAGCCCTTTATTTTTCTCACTGAGATAGTGAGTTTGCTGTTCACAGACCTTGGTGTCCAGCGACGGCACCACGCTGATGATGCGAACCTTTCCTTTGCCCGCGGTGTCGGCGATGTTGACGAGGGACAGATCGACTTGGGCGACCTTCGCGTCGCGCAAGGCGTCCCCGACTTTAATGCCGGGACCGGAAAGCGCCAGCGGACTTCCTTTGAAGAGGATTGTGTTGCCTTCGCCTGCGGCGGTGCTCCCGTTGGTGATAGGAAGGTTCTTATACAGAAAGCCGGACTCTGTGGAACGCGCCATGCAACCCGTGAATCCGATAACGACCGAAAGATATATCGCGAGCTCAGAACGGAACCGCTTCATATGTGCCTCCCACCATGCAGACCCGAGTCGTTTCACGTCGACTGACTTGCTCACAGGACGACATATTATAAGGATCGGCAAACCGACCATCAAGGTCGGAGAAATTCGGTGATGAGGGGATTGATGACGTGCGGCTGTTCCCATTGGGGGATGTGACCGGCGTTGGGAATGAGTTCAAAGACCGATTCTGGAATGACCGTCTGCAGATCCCGCCCCGCGGTGGGAGGGAAGACGCGATCCTCTGCTCCCCAAATGATCAGGGTCCGGTGACGGATTTCGCCTAATCGTTTCGCATACCCCTGTTCCCACAACGGAAGATTTCTCCCAATCGCCAATGCCGGGCCGATCAGCCTCGGCCGTCGACGGTTTCGATTGGAACGATCAATCACGGCCTCCGTGAGCAAACTCTGATCAAAGACGATCTCCTGTAAGATCGACTCCGTCACGCTTCTGCCGAACAGCCGGTTTCCCATTGACACCAGCCACGCGGGGGCGCGGGTGTCCAGCGCGCGTCTGATCAACGGGCTGGTTAATTTATCCGTCACATGATCGGGAAGTCCGGCAATGAGGATCAGCCGATCAACTCGCTCCGGGTGCGAGAGCGCCATCCCGATGGCAAACCCTGCCCCCATGGAATTCCCGATCAGGGACGCACGCTCAAGGTGCAGCGCATCCATGAACCCGCGGAAAAATGCCACGAGTTCATCCGGCCGGTATTCAATATCGGGCTTGTCGGAGAGTCCCGATCCCAACAGATCCAGCGTGATCAGCCGATGGCCGGCCGAGAGCGCATCCTGTTGATATTCCCATTGCCATAATGATCCCCCGAAGCCGTGGATCAGAATGATCGTCGGGCCCTGACCTTGATCCAAGTAGGCGATTCGGTGTCCGTTGACGATCGTTGAGTGAATCGGTAATCGCTCGATGGAATCAAACCACTGGGGAAGGTCTGATGTGGAGGTGCAGCCGGCGGTGGCTGACATAAGGATCAAAAAACAGACGCGGACATGTGAGCACCCTCTCACTGGTGCAACTTCCGCACGGCTCGACACTTGTTATCCCAGTTGCACCAACGTCTCATCGGTTTTCACATGGTCCCCTTCATTGACATAAATGGCTGTCACTGTGCCGTCAATAGGAGCAGGAACGCGGCTCTCCATCTTCATCGCTTCAATGATTAACAGCGGTTCGCCGGATTTGACCATGGTTCCCTGTGTCACCAGAACTTTTACCACTCGTCCGGGCATGGGGGGAGCGACGTCGCCGGGTTTCGTGGGCTTGGGACGTTTCGGTTTTGTGCCGGCGCCGGTCTCCGGCGATTCCGGAACTCCCGCCAGAACTTCTTGAATCGGTTCGATGGAGACTTCTTCGAGCTTGTCATTGACGCGAATGTAATAGGGTTTGCGTCCGTCCGACTTGCGTCCCGAGCCGGACACTTGGATATGATACGTCTCCCCGTGGACTGTGACGTTGAAGTCGACCGGCGCCAGATGGAGCTCATGGGCGACAGCCGGTCCTTTTTCCGTCGGGGGTTCCAGCGGCTCCGGCCGGAGTTCCCCTCTCTCGCGAGCTTCAAAAAAATCCTGCGCGATGGCGGGGAAGAGAGCGAAGGACAAACGATCTTCCAATGAGGCGGCGGCGGTCGGCATTTCCTTCATGATCGCGCCGAGTTCCGGTTCCAAACGATCGGCAGGTCTCGTCTTGATCGGTTCATCCTCACCGACGGCCCGCGCCGACACTTCTCTATCCACCGATCCCGGGGCCCGTCCGTAGAGTCCGAGGAAATAATTCTTGGTCTCGTTGGTAATGACCTTGTAGCGTTCGCCCGTCAGCACATTGAGCGTCGCTTGGGTCCCCACGATCTGACTACTTGGAGTCACTAAGGGTGGATAGCCCATGTCCTTTCGAACGCGAGGCACTTCCTCCAACACCTCTTTCATCCGATCGAGCGCGTTCTGTTCCGCGAGTTGCGCGGCCAAATTGGATAACATGCCGCCGGGAATTTGGGACGTGAGGATTTCCGCATCGACACCAGTAAAGTCGCTCTCAAATTGGTGATACTTGCGACGCACGGTCCGAAAGTGATCCGCAATGGGTTCAAACGCGTGTAAGTCGAGTCCCGTGTCGTAGGGCGTATTGCGCAAGGAGGCGACAAGGGTTTCCGTCGGCGGGTGAGACGTGCCGCCCGCCAGCGGGGAAATTGCGGTGTCCAACATATCCAGGCCGCCGAGAATCGCCATCAAGGAAGACATCGAGGCCATGCCGGAGGTGTAGTGCGTGTGGAGCTGGATCGGAACGCGGACCGCTTTTTTCAACCGCCGAACGAGCGTATAGGCCTCCAGAGGAGCGAGCAATCCCGCCATATCTTTAATACACAGCGTGTCGGTGCCGAGGTCCTCCAGCTGTGTGGCTATTTCGACGAAGCGATCCAGACTGTGGACAGGGCTGACTGTGTAACAGATGGCCGCCTGGACATGCTTGCCGCAGGCCTTGACTTGGTAAATGGCTCGTTCCAAGTTGCGGACATCGTTCAACGCGTCGAAAATTCGAAAGACGTCGACACCATTCGTGGCGGACCGTTCGATAAATCGCTCCAGGACATCGTCGGCATAATGTCGATATCCCACGAGATTTTGGCCGCGCAGGAGCATTTGTAGCTTGGTGTTCGGCATGGCGGCGCGGAGCGCGCGGAGCCGTTCCCAGGGATCTTCCTTGAGGAAGCGCAGGCAAGTGTCAAACGTCGCGCCTCCCCAGACTTCGAGCGACCAGTACCCCACGGCATCCAGCTTGTGGGCGATGGGCAGCATGTCCTCTGTCCGCATGCGCGTCGCCAGCAATGATTGGTGACCGTCTCGGAGGACCACATCGGTGAGGAGAAGTTTCTTGCCGGGCGCCGGCTCAACCCGCAGGTCCTGATGAGCAGGGCGAGTTTGTGACGTGCGGGAAGGCTTGGCACCCTGCGGGCGGCGTGTTTTCTTGGCTGAGGCTGATTTTCGTCGTTGAACCATATTGTTAACTGCGCAGCAATGCCGAGTGACAAATGAGAAATGAGGCATGTTGGATGGCCGATTCAATATTCATCATGCGACATTCATCCATCACGAGGGCTGCGAGTTTCCGGCAACGCCGGAAACTCACAGCCCTTCATAGGCGGCAATGGCCGCGGAAATTGCCAGTACCAAATCCTCCGGCTCCTCGAATTCGTCGTAGTTAAAGAGCTCAGGATGGGTTTCCAGATAGGAGGTATCGAATCGTCCAGCCCGAAAATCGGGTTCAAGCATGATGGTTTTCATGAACGGAATCGTTGTCTTCACACCTCGCAGGACATATTCCTCTAAGGACCTGTGCATCCGGCTCACGGTCTCTTCCCACGTCCGGCCCCGCACCGTCAATTTGGCGAGGAGCGCATCGTAGTAGGGCGGAATTGCGTAGTCCTTGTAGACCGCTCCGTCGATCCGCACGCCGATCCCACCAGGGGACAAGTACGCGGTTACCGTGCCTGTGCAGGGTCTGAAATTGTTCCGGGGGTCTTCCGCGTTGATCCGGCATTGGATCGCGTGACCTTGCAATGTCACGTCTTCCTGGCGAATCTCGAGAGGTTTGCCGGCCGCGATCGCAATCTGATTGCGCACAATGTCGATGGCCGTGATCTGCTCGGTGACCGTATGCTCGACCTGAATGCGGGGGTTCATCTCGATGAAGTAGTAGTTCCCTTCCTGGTCCAGCAGAAACTCGACGGTTCCGGCATTGTCGTAATCCACCGCTCGGGCGATGGTGATGGCGGCCTGGCCCATCTCGGTTCGTAGGCGGGAATTGAGAATAAGGGATGGAGCTATTTCGATCAATTTCTGGTGTCGTCGCTGGATCGAACAATCGCGCTCACCTAAATGAATGATGCTGCCGTGTTGGTCGGCCAGGATTTGAAACTCGATGTGGTGCGGCCGTTCAATGTATTTCTCGATAAAGATGCTGCCGTCTCCGAAGGCCGCCTCGGCTTCTCGCGAGGCTACGTCCATGTTCTCCCTGAGTTCGGCATCCGTCTGCACAACGCGAAGACCTCGTCCTCCGCCTCCTGCGCTGGCCTTTATCATGACGGGATAGCCTGCGCCTCGCGCAAAGTGCAGCGCATCCTCAACTTGTGTGATGCCTCCCTCCGTGCCAGGGACGATCGGCACTCCGACCTGCTTGGCCAGCTCTCGCGCTTTGACTTTGCTGCCCATGAGGTGAATGGCTTGGGGGGCAGGACCGATGAAGGTGATGTTTGAGGCGCGACAAAGGTGGGCGAACTGCGCGTTCTCCGAAAGGAATCCGTACCCGGGATGGATCGCGTCGGCGCCGATGCGTTTGGCTAACTCGACGATCTGTTGCATGTCGAGAAAGCCTTTGACCGGTCCCGGGCCGACGAGATAGGCCTCATCCGCTTTCTTAACATAAATGCCGGTAGAATCCGCTTCTGCGTAGATCGCCGCCGTCGCGATGTTCAACTCACGACAGGCACGGATGACGCGCATGGCGATCTCGCCACGATTGGCTACGAGAATCTTCTTGAACATGGTAACGGCCGATGTTGTGTGGCGTGTGGCCAGCGTGCCCATTAATCAGTCAAAAAGAGCGCGTAACCTAGCATAGGATCAGAGTCTTGTCGAGGACGATGAAGGCATGTGGGGGCGTGGGACTGAGTCGGGTGGGATGGGGCATTCAGGAGAGAACGGAAGGGTGGGACGAAGATGGAGCCCCACCCGTGCGCGAACATCTGGTTACTTCGTCTTAATCAAAACTGGCTTCGATTGAGCGCTCCCACCGCCGGCCACCACAATGATGAACGACATGCCGGCTTTGGCTTGTGGCACGGTGGCTTCCAGGGTGGAATCGTTCACGAATTTATAATCCACCTTTTCCTTTGAAGCGGCGCTGAAAGTAACCCCGTGGAAACATTCTTTTGTGCCGAAATTTTCACCCTTGATCAAGACCTTGTCGCCGGGCTTGGCTTCATCCGGCTCCACCTTCATGATCTTTGGCCGCTTGCTTCGATCGCAGACGGGGTCTTTTTCGACCTTGGTGGCGTCGAAGCCTTTGATCGACTCTGTGTCGAAGAGCGAAAAACCTGTGCCCTCAACGTTGGAGCCTTGCTCCGCCTGCGCTGTGGGGGTTGGGAGAGAGTGGGCCATCAACGCGACGCTCACGGCGAGCAGCGCAAGGAAAAAGAGCCGCATGAACATAACAACCTCCTTCGTGATGATTACTTTTTCCCAATAGGAGTGTAGATCTCGCTGACGATTTTTTGCCCTTCGTCCGACAGCGTAAATTGGCGAAAGGCATCAATCAAGGAGTTTGCTTCTTTCTTCGACAGCAAAAGGACTGGTCGGCGAAGAGTATAGCGCCCATCTTTGACGGTCGGCATTTCCGGTTCCACCTTGTCAACCGGGAGTATTCGCACCGCCACTCCGGTGGTAACGGAGGACAGGGCCTGATTCAATGAGAGATATGCGACGGCGGACAGCGGCGGCAAGGTGCCGACTACCGTCTTGATAACCTTCTCATCGCGTCCGATGACTTTGGCGGAATCGGCAATCTTGCCGGTGATGCCGAGATGTGTCTCAAACGCGTCACGAATGTTTTGATTACGAGGTCGATCAATCAACAAGATTTTGGTGTCCGGGCCGCCGAGCTCAGACCACATTTTTACCTTACCGGAAAAGATATCGGCGACCTGTTGTTTTGTCACTTCTTTCGTGAAATTTGAAAGATTGACCATGATGGCGATGCCGTCCCAACCGATATGGGTCGCCAGCAAGTCCGGGTCCTCCCCGCCGGTCACCGCGAGATGAGCCTGTCCTGACTTGACCATCTCGATAGGCTTGGAATTATCCTCCCACAAGACATCGATGTACACGCGGGGATTTGCTTTTTCAAATGCACGGGCCAGCAGCTCCATCGTGGTCGATTCAGGACCGTTGCCTGCAATGGTGAGGGAGCCTGATACTTCAGCGCCGACTGGTTGTCCCATCACGATGAATAGGGTCAGCATGAAGCTCAACGCCAGCAACCGTGTCGGGTTCATGCATCCTCCTTCTTGTCGGTTCGACTTACTCTTATATGGAAATATGAAGTGACGTCGGAATAGGCGCCTCGTGGCAGGATGGAGCAGCAGGGTCACGATCCGGAGTTGTTCTCCCCAGACGATCCTCCTGGATCGGAACCTGTAGGCGCGCCGGGATTCGACATGGCATCGGGAGTCGGGGTGAGACGTTTACCCCACATGGGCGGCAACTTGCTGAACGCGTCCACTTTCTCGTTCAACATGCTGTAGGCCTTCATCTCGGCAAAGCCGGGCTTGCGGTCGCCCACTATTCTTGTGGCACAAGCCGACAAGAGACGCGTGGTCTTTTGAGCGTTGCAGTGCGGACAAATGGTGTCTTCGGGTCGGGCGTGGACGGACTGGACCGCTTCGAATTGCCTCTGACATCCTTCACATCGATACTCATACAGCGGCATGGAATACTCCTTTGTGCGACCCTTCCACTGTTCCAATCACGCGTCTGATTCCTGTGTCATAGAGGTGCGAGACCTTGACCCTCCCGCCGATTTTGCACTATTGTAGCACACCTTTCATGTTATCTACAGGGCGAGGAATCACAGGAGGAGGGGCAGGTGCTCTTAATTCGGAAGTACAAAACAACCAGTGGGATCATGCAGGAAGAGCGTATCGACGATCCGGATCGTATCGAGCGGTATATGCGAATTTTCGAGAAGGACGATGTAAAAAAACTGGAGACCGGTGTCAAAGTGTTCATCGAAAAAGACGAGTGGCAGCTCCTGCCGTAACGGCATTCTTCGCCGCGACTCTTCATCTAACGATCCGCCAAGATCCTTAAGAGAATGCAGAGGGACGTATCGGATTGGTCTGAGAGGGTCCAACCTGTTTGGAATATTGGGTGGCTGATGGTGTATTGGGTTCATATTGCTCGGTCGATCGATCGCGCGACGCTTCATCGGGAGCGTTGTGCGGAGGTTCCCTCCATTATTGCCGGGAGCGATGTGTGGGAGGGAGGATGGTTTGACTATCCGGATAAAGAACGGGCCTTTGCTGCGATGGAACAAGCCGGCACGACTGAACAACGCAAATGTCCTCTCTGTAAGCCGTGAGACCAGCAGGTCCGAGTTCCAGTTCTGAATTCTGAGTCGGAGTTCACCATTTACACTCATCAGTCATAACTCAGAACTCGAAGCTCAGAATTCACACCTTCTTCATAAAGTCATGCCTCGAATCGCGCTCCTCTTCAGCACCCTTGTCTGGGGGGCAACCTTTCCTGCGACCAAGGCGGTGTTGGAACAAGTTCCTCCCCTGTCTTTTCTTTTTCTACGTTTCCTTATCGGCAGCGTCCTGGTCGTGGCTGGACTTGTCATGCTTAGATGGCGCCTGGAGCGGGATCGACGCGTGCTTCAGCTCAGTCTCATCGCCACGGTCTGGTTGTTCTTCGGCTATGCCCTGCAGACGGTTGGACTCCGGTTCACCACCGCCTCGAATTCAGGCTTTATTACAGCGTTGTATGTGGTGTTTGTGCCGTTGTTTCTCCGTCGCTTTTCGAGTCGTATTTGGCTGTCGGCATCTATTGCCATCGTAGGGCTGTGGGTGTTAGTGCAACCTACGGTGTCGCTCAATCTCGGCGATGTTTTGACGCTGGGGAGTGCCGCTGCGTTTGCGGCGCATATCGCCTGTCTGGAACGGTTTACCCGGGTGACTGATGCGGCCTCGCTCTTTTGTTGGCAGATGGTATTCATGGCTCTCGCTATGCTGTCCACAGCCATATGGGAGTCCCCTCATCCCGATGCATTTACCCCAACGACGGTCCTCGTAGTAGGACTCGGAGTGACGGGGGTCTTGGCCACCGGCGCATTTGCCGTGCAGATGTGGGCCCAGCGGTTACTGCCGGCGCAGCAAGTGGCGCTTCTCTTTTCTCTTGAGCCGGCCTATGCAGCCTGGCTCGCCTGGTATTTCTTGGGTGAGCGGCTGGACGTGTCGGGGTGGATCGGAAGCGGGTTGATCCTTTGCGCTGTTCTCTTGGGATCAGTCCCAGCAGGCATGACGCGTCCGCAAGATGATGCAGATCGGTGCGGACAGCTTAGTTAGTTGAGGATGAGATGGCGCAAAAGTTCGGCAATGCACGTTGGGTGCAGGATGGGTTCCTCGACAATCGTATTCAAGGTAGCGTCGTCGGTCGAATCAGCTTCGCGGTGATCGGACACGTCGATTTTTATCTGGCAGGAAACTTCACAGGTGAAATTTGTGAGAAAGCGATTCGATTTCGAAACAGCCGATTCGCCGATGACGATGTGGCAGGTCAGGCCCTTGGAGATCTAGAAATTCCTCAAATCGGGCAGGTCAGCCTGATCTCCTTCGACCCTCACCCGCACCTCCCTCCGCATCCTTATTTCGAGTGGTTCTCGACCAGGAAGAACCATTACCGGATTGAATTGGCGCCGGAAGATGCGTGGATTGCGTCGGAAGAGGAAGTTGCGGAATTGGACTCAGTGAGTCGGATGATCCGCGAGACTCTCGGACGGCAAGTACAAACGAACCACGAGCGAGACGAAGGCGATTGGGGGTAGTGTGTGTCAGGTTCGAAACTGGATGTTACACCGCGATGGCTTCTTGGCGCCGTTTGCCTTCTCGGACGTATTCAGGGACGTCTCGAATATCCCAGACCAGCCCCAGCCAAGACAAAGCAATCAATCCATAATAGGTCAGATCGATCTCCCACCAGTAAAAGCCCTGTCTTGTGGAAGCAGGATAGTAATGGTGGTTGTTATGCCACCCTTCTCCCATCGTGATCAACGCCAACCACAGATTGTTGCGGCTTGTATCGCCGGTGTCATAGCGTTGCGAGCCGAATTGGTGGGAGAGGGAATTGATGGTACAGGTGCCGTGAATGAGCGCCACGGTGGAGATAAAAAACCCCCAGATCAACATTTGCGGCCCGTTTGTTTGTAGCCCCGGAGCATAGGTTTCCAAGAGTGAACCGAGCCCGAACATCCCGAATCCAGCGAGCGTGGGCACAAGGATGTCAAAGCGGTCCAGAAACCGAAGTTCGGGAAATTTGGCGAAGTCCCCGATGGCTTTCAATCTTGGGGCAAAATGAGTGCGAGAGGTAAACCAACCGATGTGAGACCAGAGAAATCCCCCATGCCGAGGAGAGTGAACATCGTCCAACGTATCCGAGGCGATGTGGTGGTGCCGATGATGGCCGGCCCACCATAGGGGGCCTCGCTGAGCGCACGATGCGCCGAGCAGTGCGAATGCGAATTGGCACCCACGCGATGTCTTAAATGTGCGATGGGAGAAATAGCGATGGTACCAGCCGGTGATGGCAAACATCCGGGCGAGATAGAACGTCACTGCCACGGCGACTGCCGTCCAGCTCCAGCCGACCCAGATCACGCCCACACACATCGCATGCACGGCAATGATGGGAATGCATCGAAACCAATCGACGCGGGGAGGCCCTTCCACCCGCATGTGTTCGAGTCCCGCCCAGGAGTCAAACCATCGTAGGAATGAAAACCACAGCTCCTTGCCTCTGGAGTTGCGCCGTGGACGTATCTCCGTCATCTTCATCCTCACATCAAGGGATCGGCGAATGGTTGAGTTAAAGGCGCCGGTTGTCTCTCAGATGCCGCGGCGCTTGATGTTGAAGCGTAAGGCAGGCCGCAAAAAAATGGAGTGTCTCTTCGAACGGAGCTGTATTATACACAAAGTGTCGCGAAAAAAGATAGCAGGAATTTGAGGGGCGCTTACCAAGCATACCGGGATCATTGTACCGCAACCACACGAGCTGTCCACTCATAAGCCACCGGATGCCTCCGTGGAGCCTGTCATGTAGCTAATCCGAGGCTGAACGAGCGGAGCTGCTCACATGCGAAGAACACGTAGCCGTACGCGCGCGGGACATAATATAGGCCCGGCGAGCTCGCTTAAATGCATCGGTCGTCGCAGTAGATATTCATAAATAATCCGGGCTAGAATGCCGCCCGCCGTGAACGATCGATTTCTTAAAGCCTGCCGAAGGCAACCTGTTGACTGTACCCCTGTCTGGTTCATGCGCCAAGCGGGGCGGTACATGCCGGAATACCAACAAGTACGGGCAAAGCATTCCATTTTTCAAGTCTGCAAGACCCCAGCTCTCGCCGCCGAAGTCACGCTCCAGCCCATCGAACGATTTCCGCTCGACGCCGCCATCGTATTTGCCGACATTCTGCTACCTCTGGAAGCGATGGGAATGAACCTTGAGTTTGCCGAAGGAGAGGGGCCGATCATTCATAATCCAATCAGAGATCGGGCGGGTGTCGAGCGGCTTCGCGTCATCGATGGAGACGAGTTGAACTATGTCGCGGACGCTGTTCGCCAGGCCCGGCGCGCGCTTAATGAGCGGGTTCCGCTGATCGGGTTCGCGGGCGCCCCTTTCACGCTGGCGAGTTACGCGATTGAGGGTGGCGGGTCACGCAATTATGTCCTGACCAAGCAGATGATGTATCGGGAACCCGAAGCGTGGCACCGGCTGATGGATAAACTGGCTCGGGTGGTGACGGGCTATTTACGGCGACAGATCCGAGCCGGCGCACAGGCTGTACAACTATTCGACAGTTGGGTGGGCTGTCTCTCCCCGGCAGATTATGCCGAGTATGCGCTGCCGCATGTCCAGCTCATTTTCGACGGACTTAAACACGAAGGGGTACCGATGATCCATTTTGGAACCGGCACATCGGCGCTCCTTCCGCTGATGCGAGAAGCGGGCGGTGATGTCATCGGCATTGATTGGCGCATCCATTTGGATGAGGCATGGGCAAAGGTTGGGCACGATCTGGCGGTGCAAGGCAATCTGGATCCCGTCGCGCTCTTTGCGCCGCTCCATGAAATTGAACGGCGAATCGAAGATATCCTCCGCCGAGCGGCTGGGCGGCCGGGACATATCTTCAATTTGGGCCACGGCGTGCTTCCCAATACATCCATGGATCACATAGCTGCGGCGATTGAGATGGTGCATAAGCTCAGCCAGAAATAGGCAAGAGGCTAGAGATGGGAACCAAAGCCCTAGCGTTCTTCTTGTGAGTCTTTGCCCCCTAACCTCTCGTCTCGTGCCTCTCGCCTAAGGAGTTACATGCCCGGACCGCAAAGACCGATCGCTGTGTTATTGATGGCTATGGGCGGGCCTGATTGCTTGGAGAATGTTGAGCCATACTTGCGCGACGTACGGGGTGGTCGTCCGACGCCACCGGAATTGGTCGAGGAGATTCGCGAACGCTATCGGCTGACCGGCGGCAAGTCACCAGTGCTCGAGGTTACCCGGGAAGTGGCTCGTAAACTTGAGCAAAAACTCAATGGACCGGGCGGGGAGCGCTATCGCGCCTACGTGGGGCTGCGCCACTGGAATCCCTCCATCAAACAGGCCTATGAAGAACTCATGGACGATGTCCCCGAGCGAGTCATCGGTTTGTGCATGGCGCCACAGTATTCGACGATGAGCGTCGGCGCTTACGTCAAGAAAGTCGAGGAGGCGCGCGCCGTCGTGGGCGACGGTTGCCCGGTCAGCTATGTTCAGAGCTGGCACCGTCATCCAAAGCTGGTGGCCGCCATTGTGGAAAATGTCGAGGCCGGCCTTCAGAAATTTCGCGGCGACGTTCGCGCTCGTGTGCCGATTCTTTTTACGGCGCACAGTTTGCCCGAGCGCATTGTGGAAATGAACGACCCATATCCAGATGAGGTGCGCGGTACCATGCAGGCAGTGTGTGAAGCGTTGGGATCGAGGATCGTACGGTTTGCGTTTCAAAGTCAAGGACGGTCCGGGGAGAAGTGGCTGGGCCCCACTGTGGAAAGCGTGATCGGAGAATTGCATCAGGAAGGGCACGCCCAGGTATTGGTGGCGCCGATCGGCTTTCTCTGTGATCACGTCGAGACGCTCTTCGATATAGATATTGAGCTCAAGCAACTGGCTCACGCCAAAGGCCTGCAGTTGGAACGCATACCCATGTTGAATACTTCCACTGCGCTGATCGATACTCTGGCATCGGTGATCGAAGCGCACGAAGCGTCCCTGGTTCACTAAGAGGATGTTGAAAACGCGAATAAAGAACCGGTCTTGCAGGCTCGGGGTGGGTGGAAAATGATTCCGCCCCCGCATGAAGATACCGCCGGCTCACCGTTTCGCCGACCAGCTCACACGTGGCGTGACTTATTCGTGCGTCGTGCGCGTCGCTGGGGCCTCGCCTGTGGAATAAGGCGCGTCTTGCCGTGCCGCGGGGTGGGGTGGGTGAAAATGTTGGGTTTTGGCAACATCCTGAGATCCACCTCAGCTCCGTGCCGAGTTCCGTGACGGGTACTCCCCGAACAGTAGCCATCGTTGGCGGCGGGATCGCCGGGCTTTCCACTGCCTTTGCATTGCAGGAACGGGCAGCCGATAGAGGTGTACCGCTCGTGTGCACGGTCCTTGAAGCAACACCCAGGTGGGGCGGCAAAATTCAGACAGACCATATCGACGACCTGACGATGGAGGCGGGACCGGATTCGTTCCTCTCGCAAAAGCCTTCGGCGCTGGAGTTGTGTCGGAGGCTCGGGTTGTCGCAGCAGCTCATCAATACCAATGAAACAGGGAAGAAGGCCTTCGTGTTCTCACGAGGGCGCCTGCGGGAATTGCCTGAAGGACTTGTGACATTTGCGCCGAGCCAGGCCGGTCTCTTTCTACACAGTGGTCTCTTGAGTTGGACGGGCTTGGCGCGAATGGGGCTCGATTTGGTTCTCCCTGCTCGGCGATCGATGAACGACGAATCGGTTGCAGCATTTTTTCGCCGCAGGTTCGGACGCGAAGCCTTCGAACGAGTGATGGAACCATTAATGGCCGGGATTTATGGGGGCGACGCGGAAAAGATGAGCCTCACCGCGACATTTCCACGGTTCACCGAGATGGAACGAGAGTATGGCAGTGTGATTCGGGGCATGTGGTCGTCGCGACGGAGCGGAGGAATGGCGCCAACGACGGACATCGTACGGCGCACGATGTTTGTGACGCTACGGAACGGGCTCGCCGATTTGATTCATGCCCTCACGTCTCGTCTTCACGAGGGCGGCGCCGCACTGCGCTTACGCGCTCCGGTGGCAGCGCTTCGCGTGCGTTCTCGGGAACTCGGGATCTGGATCTATGACCTGATTCTTGAAGACGGAAATGCATTATCAGCCGAGGCCGTGGTGCTGGCCACACCTGCCTACAGCGCCGCGGAGTTGACGCGCCCGCTCAGCCCGGTTGCGTCCGGTCTCATGGAGATGATTCCCTATGCCTCAACGGCCACCATTTCCATGGCCTATGGCACGCGGGCAATTCAATCTCAGGTGGAAGGGTTTGGGTTCGTTGTTCCCCGTGTCGAACAACGGGATCTGAATGCCGTGACGTGGACCTCGTTAAAATGGCCGCACCGTGCTCCGGAGGGACAGACCTTAATTCGCTGTTATGTCGGCGGTGTCGGCCGCGAAGAGATTCTCAAGGACAATGATGAGGCATTAGTCGCCCGTGTTCGTGCGGAGCTCGCCCGTATCGCCGGCGTACAGGCGACCCCTCATGTAGTGCGGGTCAATCGATGGCATCGAGCAAGACCGCAATACACGCTTGGCCATCAAGATCGGCTGGCTGAGATTGAAATGGCCCTCAGTCGTTTTCAAGGATTGTTCGTCACGGGGGAGGCCTATCGTGGCGTGGGAATTCCGGATTGTATCCGGGACGCCAGTACTACCGCTGATGGGGTGGTGCGGTATCTTGCGCGGCTACGAGCGGCCTAGACAGTGGCGTGCCGCTTGTCTGTTCGGCAAGCGCTCATATAGCAGCGCGATCGACCATCGATACTTCGTGATGGACGATAAAGAAGGACGACACCGAACACGATGGATAAAAAACTGACGATTCTTCATGTCGCCGGTCCGTTCCGGGAGCCTCGTGATCAGGTCTTCTCCTATGATTATTCCATTCAACGTGTATCCTGGTCCATGCCGCACACAGCTCGTGTGAAGGTGGCGATTGCGGAAGAATTGGAATATGTGAAGGGAAAGGTGTTAGGCGTGACCACGGGAAGTCCCGGCCAGCAGCTGGTCCTCAATCAAATCCTCTCTCGGCGGATTGCAGATCAGAAATTGCGCATTGCGGACGGAGAGGGCATGTTATCGGAGCGTCGAGATGTGATGATCGAAACCTTTATCGGCCCCTGGAGCCATCTCCTTCTGAAGCTCGAAGCCTGGGTCAAAGACGAAGAAGCCTCCCTCCGAACCGAAATCCAAAAGAGAATACGACTCTAGCAGCGCTCTCTTTCCAGGGCTTTCGGAGCCCGCTCCTTGCCAGATGTTTCTTCGGATTTCAAAGCAAAAAATACACGCTCGTGTATGCCCAAAATTTCACCCACAGAATTTGTGGATAAGCATGTGGATAAACACCATTTGAGTTGCGGGAGCGCAGAAACGATAGGGCCGCGAGCAACCTGCTCAAGTTTTAGGCATTGCGATGCCTCATTGATGCTCCACCATATATTGTGGGGCATGATTCCCCTAGGGGAACAGCCCTGCAATCGGCGGCATCCTGGGGATAGAACGAGTGGAATGAAGCCCTGCAGGCCTAAAAAATCTTTCGGTAGTGCTTGGAATGGACGCCCGTTTCGTCGGCAAACCCAACCGAACCCGTGTCGGGGTTCCCGGTGTCGTTGAGGTCGATGCGATAGTGCCCTCGCACTTGTTCCATTGCGACCTCGAACGGAATGGCCTGAGGGTAGAGCTCGCCCGGGGCGTGCGCACCTCTCGCCAATGTCCGGACGGATTCGGGGCGAGCATAGTGAGGATCGGAGAAGATATAGATATCCGCGACCGCATGACTGCCCAGCTTGTGTCCCGGTGTTGTAGCTGGGATCTGCAGCTCAGTGAGCGTATTGGAGAGCCTGGCTTCACGCAGGCGTTTCAGAAGACCGACAATTTGACTGGTGGTGGCTTGGGGGGACACGACTAGGCTTACGGCGTTGACATCCGGGAGGTTGGCGTGAAACTTAAACATAACCGGCGCGGCATCCGGATCGTCCGGCGTTGCTGGTGTTGGCGTAGTGGTCTTTTCCTGCGGAATGCCTTGAGTTTGTTTGTTCTTCGAGCCGGGAACGAAGAACGCGATCAGCAGCCAGAGTCCGACAATGATGCCGAACACGACCACGAGCGGATGGGCCCCCGCTCGTTTGCCTTCCTGGTAGGGCTGTTGGTCGTTGTCCATAGATTACTTCCTTGCGTCGGCGTGTCCCGAGAGGCCCTTTTCCGGTGACGATACCTTTGCTTCTTTTTCTTTCGCATCTTTCCATAGAGCATCCATTTCGCTGAGCGAGAGCGCGTCCAGCGTCCGGCCCGATTCAGCTGCTGCAGTCTCGATATAAGCGAACCGGTCTGCGAATCGATTCGTCGCTCGGCGAAGGGCATCTTCCGGATTGACTTTTATGAAGCGTCCTAGATTCACAAGTGAAAACAATACATCGCCAAATTCCTCCGTAACCGGATCCGGTGCGGTTTGGCTGTGAGGCGCCTGACCCGAAGGGTTCTGGTCATCCGAAGCAGAAGATAAGGCAAGGCGCAGCTCTTGAAGTTCTTCCTCAATCTTTCCAAATACGCTCCGTAGGCCGTCGGCGTTGTGCGGCCAATCAAATCCGACACGCGATGTTCTAGCCTGGATCTGGAACGCGCGGAGCAACGCGGGGAGTGCCTTGGGGACGCCATCAAGGACGGACTCCGTACGTCCGGAGGCCTTTCGCTCGGCCTGTTTGATCTCCTCCCATCGACTGACGACTTGCTCCGCCTGCAGGGATGGGCCGTCCGGTGCCTGTGTTCCGAACACATGGGGGTGGCGACGGACCAGCTTGTCGGCCAGTAGCTGCATGACATCTTCGATGGTGAACCTTCCAGATTCTGTCGCAATCTGAGAATGAAATAATACTTGGAGGAGCAAGTCGCCCAACTCCTCTTTCAGTTTTTGCATGTCTTGATCGTCGATAGTTTCCAATACTTCGTAGGCTTCCTCCAGCAGGTACGGCTTCAGCGACGCATGGGTTTGCTTCCGATCCCACGGACAGCCGCCCGGCGCGCGGAGCGTGGCCATCAATTGAAGCAGGTCGTTGAAACGATCAGACATCGTGAGCAGATTACACCGACTGGGAGGGGCGCTTCAATGTCGTGCAACTTGCGCCTCGGACGAGTCGTATGATACCGTACGTTCCACTTCCCAGCCATACCTGCAAGGAATGCGGATGAGCGGAGAGCAAGAACAAGGCTTCGTGATCCGGGACCGGCGAGGACGGGCTGGTCAGGATGACTCGCTTCCCGACAGCCCACCCGCTTCTCCCGCCCAACCATCAGCTCAGGGCACGGAAGTCCCCGACGAGGCATCGTCGCACAGCGCCGCCCTTCCGGTCACCTTCTCGTCCTTTGTCGTGTCCTTGGGAACCTCAGCGTTGATGTTGATGGGAGAGCAACTCGATCCGCACCAACAGCGTGTACCGGTCAACCTCCCGCAGGCCAAAGAGATCATCGATTTGTTGTCGATGCTGGACACCAAAACTCGGGGGAATCTGACCTCGGAGGAACAGGCGGTGTTGAGCGAGATGCTGTATGCGGTCCGAATGAAATATGTCGACGCGGCCTCCAGCACTCCGACTCACAAGCCGTAATCGTCGGCCGCTAGTCTATCGGGTTACCTTTCCTGGCCACGTCCTTGTGAATCTCTTGAGAGCAACGGGGAGGGAGAATCGCGACCATTGTGCGTTTCATACGGACTGCCGCATCCCCACGTAAGTTTACAACACCTTTTGAGCCGGCCTTCTAAATCCGCTATAGTACTCCCACTCCTGCGCGCGTAGTTAAAGGGGACCTACTCGGATGAGCGAGTTCAACATGGGTGCATCATCGTCCGGGGCGAATAAGCCTTTGGAACAAGAACGCAAGAAACCCCACCTGCGACCAGTGTGGATCGTCCTGATGTTTCTGATCCCCTGTCTGGCGCTCACCATCTACTATGCGCAATTTGCCATGCGGGGAGGAGGCGAACCTGACTCCTTCGTGCCGACCACCGGCTATGCCTTCGTCCTGCTGCTTGTGAATCTGGATCTCATTGGTCTGGTGGTCCTGACATTATTGCTGTCCAGAAATCTGATCAAGGCCTACTTTGAGCGAAGACACCGTCTCGCCGGGTCGGGATTTCGGACGAAACTCGTCGCGGCGTTTATCGGATTTTCTTTGATCCCAACCGTATTGCTCGCCTTTGTCGCGAGCGGACTGGTCACGAAGGCGGTGGACGTCTGGTTCAACACGCAGATCGAGCAGGTGATGAAGGATTCGTATGAAGTGGCGCGAATGCATCATGCCGGCCACATTGCGCTGGCAGTCAATAGCGCACGAGCGATCAGTCACGAGATTTATCGCGAGGATCTGCTGAAACATGAGCAACGGGATCTCCTCATTGCGACGATGGCACGGAAGCGGGTCGAACACAATGTGGCCGGCGTCGAGGTATTTTCAGCCAAAATGGAAACTTTGACGAAATCGCTGGCTCCATCCATCCCATCCTCCGAACTCGATCTCCCGATCGGACAACTGGTCCTCCAGGTGATCAACGCCAAACAGGAATTGACCTCGGTCCAGGAAGCACAGAAAGGACGTCTGGTTCGTGCGGGAGTCCCCATCGCATCGAGCGTCAAGCGGGGGGAGATTGACGGGGTGGCGGTAGTGGATGAGTATGTGCCTGAGCCGCTGTTGGTAAAGATGGAAGGCATCGGCCGGCAATACGCTGAGTACAAGCAGATCAAGGCGATGAAGAATCCGATCAAGGCCGGGGCATATCTGTTTGTCGCGGTGATTACGGTCTTGATTCTTTTCGGCGCGACGTGGTTCGGCTTCTATGTCGCGCGGAGTATTACGGTGCCGATCCAGCGGTTGGCGGAGGCGACGGAAGCGATCGCTCAAGGTGATTTGAATGTCAAGATCGAAGCGAAAGCCACGGATGAGATCGGGACGCTTATCGAGTCGTTCAATCGCATGACCTACGACCTGCGATCCAGCAAGTCGAAATTGGAAGAAGCCAACGTGTCTCTTGTCCAGTCGAATCGGGAATTGGATCGCCGGCGCGCCTACACGGAAACCGTGGTGGACACGATTGCGGCGGGCCTATTGTCCATCGATCGGAACGGGATCATTACGACATTCAATCCATCCGCAGAGCGCATTTTAGGATTGTGGGGCGACCGGTTCCGCAGTCGTCCTGCCAACGAAGCCTTCAAGGAATTCGGCCTGGATCTGTTTCAGACCGCCTACGATCGGATGTTGGTCGATCGCCGCGACAATCTTGCGCTGGAAGGACAACTTGAGATTGAGGGCCGGTTGCTGACCATTGGATTGAATTGCTCGCGGATGAGCGATGAGTCCGGCAAGGATTTGGGGTTCGTGCTGGTGTTTGAAGATCTGACAGAACTTATCAAAGCCCAGAAAGCCGCAGCGTGGCGAGAAGTCGCTCAGCGCATCGCGCATGAAATCAAGAATCCTCTGACTCCGATTCAGCTTTCTGCGCAGCGTCTGCGGAAGAAATTCTTTGACCGCGCGGCGGACTTCGACCAGGTCTTCGAGGAGTCCACGCAGGTCATCGTGAATGAGGTGACGAGTTTGAAGCATATGGTGGACGAGTTTTCCAAATTCGCGCGGATGCCCGCGCCGCAAATGGCGGATCACTCCCTGCACGACGTCATGAAGGAGGTGGCGACGTTGTATCAAGGCGCCCATCGAGACGTGGAGTTGATTGTCGAGCTGGACCAGGACTTGCCGAGTTTCAATTTTGATCGGGAGCAGATGAAACGGGTGTTGGTGAATCTGTTCGATAATGGCATCCAGGCCATGAACCAGAAAGGGCGTCTCTGGGTGACCTCGCGCTACGACACCAAGCGGCATCGGGCGATCGTGAGCATCGCCGACGAAGGCAGTGGCATCGCGCCGGAGGATCAGGAGAAGTTGTTTGTGCCGTACTTTTCTCGGAAAAGAACAGGCACCGGGCTCGGGCTTGCCATCGTCCGGCGGATCATCACCGACCACGACGGACAGATTCAGGCAAGCAATAATCAGCCCAAGGGGGCGGTGTTCACGTTCGATTTGCCGGTGTAGCCAAGAAGTGAAGAGTGAGTGAAGAGTGATGAAGTCCCCTTGAAACTCTTCACCTGATCACTCTTCACTTGATACCCATCACGGGGGAGGGGCATGTCAGCATCGATATTGATCGTGGATGACGAAGTGTCCATCCTGAATTCGCTCAGCAGTATTTTGAGCGATGAAGGATACGAAGTCCTTGTGGCCAAGAGCGGCGCGGAGGCGATCAAGCTCTATGCGTCCGATCCGCCGGATCTGATGCTCTTGGATATCTGGATGCCTGAGATTGATGGGCTGGAAACACTGCGCCGCGTGCGCGAATTAGCTCCTCAGGCACAGGTGATGATGATGTCGGGACATGGGTCCATCGAGACGGCTGTGAAGGCCGTCAAATTGGGCGCCTACGATTACATCGAAAAGCCGCTCTCGCTTGAAAATGTCATGCTGCGTGTCCGGCACGCACTGGAGCAGCATCGACTCGAACAAGAAAACCAAAGTCTGCGCACGAAAGTCGAGCGGCGGTTTGAGCTGATCGGTAACTCACCTGCGATGCAGCGGCTCCGACAATTGATTGCCACGGCTGGACCCACCAACGGGCGAGTCTTGATCGCAGGTGAAAATGGGACGGGGACGGAACTGGTGGCGCGCGCCATCCATCAACAAAGTCCCCGCGCGAATTATCCGTTTGTCGGAGTGAACTGCGCCGCTATTCCTGAGACGCTGATCGAAAGTGAGTTGCTGGGCCATGAAAAGGGATCGTTTACCGGCGCGACCACGCAGAAGCGCGGCCAGTTCGAGCAAGCGGACGGCGGCACATTGTTTCTCGATGAGATCGGAGACATGAGCTTGAGCACGCAAGCCAAAGTGCTTCGCGTTCTTCAAGAGCAGCAATTCACCAGGGTGGGGGGGACCAAGCTCATCAAGGTCGACGTGCGCGTTGTGGCCGCCTCGAACAAGGACCTGCTCAAGGAAATTGAGAAAGGCACGTTTCGGGAAGACCTCTTTTATCGGCTCAACGTGGTGCCGATCGAGGTGCCGCCGCTCAAGGAACGCCGAGAGGATATCTCGGCGCTCGTCCGGCATTTTATGCGAAGTCATGCCGAAGAACAGGGCCTCAAGGCTAAAGAGGTGTCACCTGACGCGATCGAGGTGTTTCAGCAGTACGATTGGCCTGGCAATATTCGTGAGCTCCGCAACTTGATCGAACGATTGATGATCATGGTGCCGGGTCCTGTGATCGAGGGCGCTCATGCCGCGTTGTCCCTGCAGTCGCGTCCTACGACCGCGACTGTCCACTCCGTGCCGTCGTCGCCCATCAGCACACTGATGGCCAAGCCATACGATTCGCTTCGCGACGCCCGTAACGCCTTCGAGAAGGAATACATCTCCCGCAAACTCCGCGAGAATCACTGGAACATCTCGCGCACCGCCGAAGACCTCAAGATCGAACGCAGCCACTTGCATCGGAAGATTAAGCTGCTCGATGTCGAAATGCGGCCAGAAAGCTAACCCGGCTGCTGAAAAAGGCGACATTCACACCCGCCCGCCCCGAACGCGCCAAAAAAACGCGTTCCTTTCCGGGCGTCGTTCTCGGCTCGAAAACCTCAACGTACCCCAGGGAGTCCGCTCGGGAATAAGTTCAAGCGTCGCTCCCCCGGCTCGTAAGAAGCAAACTCAACTCTTGGAGCAGTGTGTGCACACGATGGAATTGAACCGAACATCTGGATGGGCTTGGACGAACCGAGAAAGGTTGTTCCATGTGTCGCCGGCTTCATGGACGGTCTTGCAGGATGGACACACAGGGATGAGGGAGCAGAAGGCTCGGAGTTCGTCGATCGTACGGGTCATGCGCTCCACTGTCGTATTGAGTTCTTGTTCCCAGCCTTTTCGGTTGTCGATCTCTTGTTTAAGTTTGAGGGCCGAGTGCACGCGGGCGAGTAATTCCACTTTATCAATCGGCTTGCACACGTAATCCATGGCGCCCGCATCAAACGCTTTCTGTAAATGGGCGGTCTTATCTCTGATTGTAACCATAATGACCGGGAGGTCTCGATAGCGGAAGTCGGCTTTGATGCGCCGGCAAGCTTCAATGCCGTCCACATCCGGCATTTTGATGTCCATCAGGACTATGTCGATCTGAGGAGCCTCTGTAGGTTTCGCAAGCTGAAGGTGTTCGAACGCGTCGCCGGCTGAACGCGCGATCAGCGGTTCGCGGTATCCGGCTTCTTTCAGGAGGCTATGGATCAGGAGGCGTGAATCGGGGGAGTCATCGACGATCAGAATAGCCATGAGGTTTCCGGCAGCCCTTAGTGATTAAGGGTGAGATCGAATATATCAGAATCCTCAGCATCCTCAAAGAATGTGCGTGAGTTGTGGTCATTGCGTCCCACATCGTCCGCGTTGACCTCGCGCGGAGGCTCCGTTAAGATGCGCGCTCTATGACGACCTATCGAGACGCCGGCGTCAACATCGATGCTGGTGATGAATTTGTGGATCGGATCAAGCCGCTGGTGCGCTCCACCTTTCGACCGGAAGTGCTGGCCGATCTGGGCGGTTTTGGAGGTCTGTTTCGATTTCCAGCGAACCGGTACGCAGACCCCGTTCTGGTATCCGGCACAGATGGCGTCGGCACCAAACTGAAGATTGCGTTCCAGATGGATCGGCACGATACGGTCGGGATCGATCTCGTCGCCATGTGTGTGAACGATATTGCGGTGAGTGGGGCTGAGCCGCTGTTCTTCCTGGATTATTTTGCGACCGGAAAGCTGTCGTTGGAAACGGCCGAAGCCGTCGTCGGTGGCGTCGCGAAAGGGTGTCGTCAGGCGGGCTGCGCGCTGATCGGTGGAGAGACCGCAGAAATGCCGTCGTTCTATGCGGCAGGAGAGTATGATCTCGCCGGGTTTGCCGTAGGGGTCGTGGATCGCCCCAAGATCATTGATGGGCATACGATCATTCCGGGCGATGTGGTCATAGGATTGGCGTCCACGGGGCTCCATAGTAACGGTTACTCGCTGGCCCGTCGCGTGTTGCTGGAGGACGGCGGGTTGACGCTTGACCGACGACTCCCTGAATTAGATCTTCCGCTGGGAGAAGTGTTACTCGCGCCGACGCGTATCTATGCAAAGCAAATTCTCGCCTTGGCTCAAGAGTTTCCCGTCAAAGGGGTCGCACACATTACGGGCGGTGGGATCACCGAGAATCTCCCACGCGTGTTACCGAAAGGTTGTGGAGTGCGAATCGATCGTCGCGCGTGGTCGGCGCCTCCAATTTTTCGGCTGATCCAGTCGCGTGGACTGGTGGCGATTGAGGAAATGTATCGGGTGTTCAATATGGGCATCGGCTTGGTTCTTATCGTCTCGCCTACGGCTGCTGAGGCGATGCTCGCACGCATCTCGACGCTGGGAGAGCGCGGGTACAGGATTGGGGAGATCGTCGCTACCGCGAATGATAAAAGGATCGTTGACTATGTCGGCTAGCCGGGTGGCGCCTCTCAGAGTGGGCGTGCTTGCGTCCGGTCGAGGGTCCAATCTCCAGGCGATTATTCATGCGATTGAAGCGGGGTGGTTGGAGGCCAAGCTTGCCGTCGTCGTGAGCAACAAGAAGGATGCCCCCGCGCTTGAACGAGCCAAGAAGCATGGGGCGCCGCATGTATTTCTTGACCCGAAGCCATTCGCCGGTCGGCCCGATAATCGTGAGGCCTATGACCAAGCCATTCTCGACGTGTTGGAGAAGCACGAGGTGGAGTTGGTGCTGTTGGCCGGATATATGAAGATTGTGACGTCGGTCTTGATCGATGCCTATGCCAACAGGATGATGAATATTCATCCTTCTCTCCTGCCCGCGTTTCCCGGGCTGGACGTGCAGAAGAAGGCGCTGGATCATGGGTGCAAGGTCGCCGGCTGCACCGTGCATTTTGTGACGGAAGGGGTGGACGAAGGACCGATCATCATCCAGGCTGCAGTCCCGATTCTCGGCGCGGATACTCCCGAGACATTGTCGCAGAGAATTTTAGAGCAGGAACACCGGGTGTACCCGCGCGCGGTCCAGTGGTATGTCGAAGGAAGACTGAAGGTGGAAGGACGCCAAGTCAATGTGCGTGGGATTTCGGAACAGTCGGCGTCGGTTCTGGTTAGTCCGTCGTGAAGTAGAGATATCCTGAGTGGTTGTGTACAATGCCCTCCTTCGAGGGTGGGCGCACAGAACAGCTCGGATGGGGGGCTAGCTCAGTTGGGAGAGCACGACGTTCGCAACGTCGGGGTCGGGGGTTCAAATCCCCTGCCCTCCACCATACCACACTTCGTGTGAGCCGGCCGCCCTCAAGATAGTTCTTGGCGGCCGGATAAAACCCTCAAGTGTTCTTTCCACTTCATAGCATTGACATAAATTTGAACCCGCGGCCGGGGGTTCCGAAGGGGGTGTGCCCCC
>JBQTHT010000113.1:0-12012 GCA_052389595.1 Nitrospiraceae bacterium | reverse complement strand
GTCGCCAGCATCTCGGACTTGTTGAAGTCTCCCGTGACCCCGAGGATCATGCCGTTCGGATGCACCGTGCGCCGATGAAACGACACCAGGTCTTCGCGCGTAATACGACCGACCGTCTCTACCGTGCTTTCCCGTCCCGTCGGATGAGTCGGTCCATAGAGCACTTTCACGAATTCGCGGCTGACAATGGAGCCAGGACTGTCCTGGCGTCGCCGGATTCCTTCGATCGCCTGTAACTTGGCGAGCTCGACCCGGCTTTGATCGAACACGGGCGTCCGTAACAGATCGCCGAAAATCTGGAGCCCGCGCTTTACATCCTTCTTGAGGAAGTCCAGCGAGGCGGAGCCGGACTCCCGCCCGACCGAAATACTGAGCGACGCCGCCAGTTGCTCGAGTTCCTCGTCCACCTGTGTCGCGGACATGCGCGCGGACCCGCCCGTACGCATGACCGTTCCGGTCAAGGAAGCCAACCCGATCTTGTCCGCTTGGTCCAGCCAACTGCCGGTCCGCATCACCGCGCTCACCGTGATCAATGGAAGTTCGTGATCCTCGAGGAGATACAGAACCATGCCATTGTCCAGCACGATTCGATCCGGCTCCGGCGGGTTGAACTCGACCGGCTTGAAACGCATGGTGCGCGGATCGGTTTGCGTAACATCTGCAGCGAACCCTCCTGAGGTCATAACGGCCACCATAACGATCAGGGCGGCCACTGTTCCGACCTTCGTGAGGACAGAACGCTTCACGCGGTTCATGGCTTCACCTCGCTCGACACAACCGCAGCCACTTTTCGACCGTTCGGTTTCTTGATCAGGGTGGCGACCGTCCGATTCGTTTTGGTCAAATACTGCGACGCCACGCGCTGGATGTCGGCGGGCGTCACGGCGGCGATACGTTCGCGCGCTTTGAGCACATACCGCCAGTCACCGGCTACCGTCTGGTATAAGGCCAATTGAGAAGCCAGCCCCCCATTAGAGCGGAGCGACCGCACGAGATCGGCGTCCAGATTATTCAACACTTTTTCCAGTTCCTTGGCCGACACCGGTTCGGTCTTCAACCGTTCGAGTTCCTCGTAAATCGCCGCTTCCACTTCAACCGTCGTGTGCGGTGCCAGCGGGGTGGCGCTGATGACGAAGAGATTCGGCGCGCGCACGCCCGGGTAGTTCGTGTCCGAATTCACCGATGTGGCGAGCCGCTTCTCGCGCACCAACCGATTGTAGAGACGCGATGTGACACCATCGGCTAACACGGAATCGATGACATCGAAGACAAAATCGTCCGGGTGCGCGATCCCGGGCTTGTGATACCCGATGGCGAGCATGGGTTCCGCGTCGAACTCCACCTCGACCCGCCGTTCACCACGCTGCGGCGGCTCTTCCGTCAGAACCGGCGGCGCCGGCGGCGCCGCCGGTATTTTCCCGAACGTGTTTTCGATCAGCGCGATCACTTCCTTCGGATTGATATCCCCGGCGATAGCGATCGTCGCGCTGGCTGGTCCGTAATAAGTCTTAAAGAAGGCGTCGGTGGCCTCCGGCGTAAGCGCGAGAATATCCGACCCCCATCCGATCGTCGGCACGCCATACGGATGGGCTTGAAAGGCCGTCGCGGTAAAGGTTTCGAACAGGAGCCCCACCGGGCTGTCATCGGTCCTCAGTCGACGCTCTTCCATGACCACCCCGCGTTCCTTGTAAAACTCGCGCAGGACCGGATGCGCCATCCGGTCGGCCTCGAGCGCCGCCCAGAGTGGAAGTCGATTCGCCGGCAGACTCACCATGTACCGGGTGATGTCTTTGCCTGTCGACGCGTTGAGGCCGACTCCACCATGACGCTGATAAAGCAAGGCCACCTCGTTTCCCATGACATACTGGCCGGCCTGCTCCTGCAGATCCTTGAACCGCCGCTGTAACTCTTCCAGCTGCGGATCGACGGATGCGCCCGGCCCCTTCGCCGCTGTGTCCCGCTGTCGCTGCTCAAGTTGGGCTCCGACCCGATGCAATTCGTCGAGGAGCGGCTGTTCCTTCCCATAGTCTTTCGTGCCGACTGTCCGCGTTCCCTTAAAGGCCATATGTTCGTACAGATGCGCGATCCCTGTCTGACCAACCTGCTCGTTGACCCCGCCCACACGGAAGGTAAGATTGACCGAAACGACCGGTGTTTGATGCCGTTCCACCATCAGCACGGTCAATCCATTGGCGAGCTTGTGCTCGATGACGCGATCCGCCAGGCTGGTTGCGGCGAGCAGTAGGTCGAGATTGAGGCTCAGACTTATGAGGAGAAGGCCAAGACTGAAGATTGTGGGCCTGCCGCATCTACGCACGAAGTCTTCCCCGCACGTCCATATCCGTGCTCTATGGTTCATGTGAAAATCTCCATGAGTTGTTCAGGTTGTTCGATAAACCAATCGGGCTCGCAAGCCATCATCTTCTGCCGATTGCCCATCCCGTAGCCGACCGCGCAGACGCGAATGCCGGCATTGTGCCCGCCGTTGATGTCATTCGTGCTGTCACCGATCAACACCGTCCGTTCCGGTACGGCCTTGAGCTGATCCATAATGTTGAGCAACATCCCCGGCTCGGGTTTTAAACCGAATCCATTGTCCCCTCCCACGATGCAGGCAAAATGATGTCCGCCCAATCCATCCAGAATCACCTTCGTATATTCGAGCGACTTGTTGGTCGCGACAGCCTTCTGCTTGTCGGCAAAGTGCGTCAGCATGGATTCGACACCAGGATAGAAACGGGTGCGGTCCAGACAATGCGCCAGATAATGTCCTCGAAAGACTTTGAGCGCCTCCGCGTACTTCTCTTGGTTCTTTTCTCCCACGGCGAGCCGGAGCAAACGCTTCACTCCATCCCCCACAAACCCAAACACTTCTTCCTGCGACCGTTCCGGGAGCCCCAAGTCTCGGAGCGTAAGATTGACGGAGCCCGCAATATCCCACTTGGATTCGATGAGGGTTCCGTCCAGGTCAAAAATCAACAGATCGACCGTCGTCTTACCGGGCATCATGGAACCGGAACCTTTCGCAGTTCGTCCCTAAGCAAGGCCAGACTCGATACCTTGGATGGTTCAGTTTCTTGGAGCATCGCCTGCTGCACAAAATGAATCATGCGTTTCTGTCCCACGTGGGGCGGCATGATCGGCTCCATGATGCGCCACCGGTTCTTGACCGCCTTGACCCGGAAGCGAATACGTTCGGTGGTGGGTTCCGGAAGGTATGCGGCTGTTTCTAAATACACGGATCCCAGGACACGAAATTCCACAGGAATGATCACCTCCAACATGTTGATGATCTCCCACTGCTTATAGTTTTCGGGCACCGTGTACTGCTGAGTCACAACCACCCGGCCCCAAACCGGCTCTTCGGTCCAACTGGTATACGGAAGGACCGCGTCAAAAGATTTGGCGTCCAGCCGTACTCCCTTGGCATCGAGAGAGAGATACTTTCGCACCACTTCAGTAGGAGAATGATCCAGCGCCCCCGTCTGCGCGAGACCATCAACACTCCCGACCAACAGGAAGACCGTCGCGGTCAGAGAGATGATCTGTCCCTTTGAACACATCTTGCCGTACAGGATGTTCAAAATGGCTAACATTTCCACCCACCCGACCCCAGCCGCGCCGGGACGCGCCTGTTCCCCAGGCAAGGCCGTAGGGGAGGCAACACCGGAGGTATCCCCTCTGGGGCGCACGGTGAGACGAATAGGAGCACCATGTTTGTGCGCGCCGCCGAGACGTGAGGCGGCAGGGTCTCCCTTGAGGATTTTGTCGACCCGAGAACGAAGTTGGAGGCCATTTTCAACATCCTGCTACCCCACTTCGTGAAGCGTCATGAGATTGGTCCGTCCCGGCTGGCCGATTCGCGTGCCCGATAGAATGACGATGCGTTGTCCTGTGGTCGCTAATCCTTCCGCCTTCAAACGCCGTTCGGCCTCGTGGACCCGCTCATCCGTCTGATCGATTTGCGCCATCGTGTGAGGTATCACACCCCAATAGAGCGCCATGCGCTGCCGTACGTGCTCGAACGGCGTGAAAGCGATGATCGGAGCAGTCGGGCGTTGCTTGGACAACAATCGCGCCGTCGTTCCCCGTTCACTGAAGGCCACAATGGCGCTGGCCGCAACAGCAGAAGCGGCGGAAGATGCCGCCGTGCAAATAGCCTCGGGGAACGAGACCACGCCCAGGTTGTCGTGCGACCGCCGCGTGATGGCCGGCTCGGTCCCTTCTTCTGCTGCTCGAATGATCCGATTCATGACACGAACCGTCTCAACCGGATGGTTTCCGATGGCTGTTTCGCCGGACAGCATCACCGCATCCGTTCCGTCAAAGACCGCATTCGCCACGTCCGAGGCTTCCGCTCTGGTGGGGCGCGGATGTTGCGTCATCGATTCCAGCATCTGGGTGGCCGTGATCACCAACCGGCGCCGGCGATTAGCTTCTGCGATGATGCGTTTCTGCAGAAGCGGGACCGCCTCCGGTCCCATCTCGACGCCAAGATCACCGCGCGCAATCATCACGCCGTCCGTCTGATCCAAGATAGCGTCAAGGGAATCGATCGCTTCCGGCCGCTCGATCTTGGCGATGACCAGCGCGTCACCACCGGCGGCGGCCACCAACTGTTTCGCAGCGATGATGTCGTCGGGCCCCCGAACAAACGAAAGGGCGACATAGTCCACCCCTTGCGCAATGCCGAATCGGAGGTCTTCTCGATCCTTATCGGTCAGTGTGGGAACGCTGATGCGCGTGCCGGGCAGATTGATTCCCTTGTGCGAGGTAACCCGACCGCCGGTGACTACTCGACATTCAACCACATTGCTCGTCACGCGATTGGCGATCAACTCGATCAAGCCATCGTCGATGAGGATGCGGGCGCCCACCTGGACATCCCGTGCCAGATATTGATAGGTGACCGGGATCTCCGGCGCAGTCGAGGACATCAGGGTGTCGGCGCCGAGTTGGCCTCCGGACCGTAAGAGAGAGGTTCGCAACTTCACGGATTGCTCAGCCACCAGATTGATCCCATCCCGGTCGATTTCTCCCACGCGGATCCTGGGTCACTGCAGATCTTGGATAATCGAGACCGCCACTTGTCGGCGACCTGCCGCTTCACGGATGGCTTTGACCGCGCGCGCGTGGGACTCGTGCGTCCCGTGCGAAAAGTTCAGCCGAGCCACGTCCATACCGCTTGCGATGAGCTGATCGAGCACGGGCGGGGAATCGCTTGCGGGACCGATGGTGCACACGATCTTGGCTTTTCTCATCTTGACCTTGATTGGCTCGAGGTTAGAGGCGAGAGGCCTGCAATCACTTTCGTGATCGCGGGCATTCTAACAAACAGCCGCGGAGCCCCACAACGCAACAGCCGTTTCATGTCCATCGCTCGCGCAGCTCACTCATCGAAGTACGGCCCGCTCGAATCCGGACAGATCAGTTGAACGAGCTGAACGCGAAGAAGGAACGAAGAACATCTACGATGGAAGCTCGCTTCCGTGCATCCGAGCGAAGACTTCCCAGTCGAACTGTTTGGGCGCCACCGCATGGAGCGGAATGGTGTCGATGGCTCCCGGCTCGCGATAGGCCAACATACATCCGACGACACGCTCCGGGTCCTTGGCCAGGCGGCGGATGGCTTCATAAGCCAGGTGCTGCGCGATGGCCTTATCTTCCGGCGCCGGTGGCGCGCCCCGCAAGGTATGGCCAAGGATCGTGGCTTTCGTGGCCGGCGTGAGTGGATAGGAGCCGGGATTGATCTGGAACTGAGGCCATCGGGCAATCGTGCGACCCACGTAATCCACCAGACCATGCACGCCTCCATCCGGGTGATGACGATGAGGAGTTTGTTCCGCGACGACAAACAAATGGCTCTTGTTCGGCACACCCAACGTCCGTTTCAGCGTCCCCAGAATAATTTCGTCGATGTAGGCGTCCGGATCGGGATGTTCGTTGACGAGCACGCCCTCCGCTCTCGCCTGATACGCGCAAGCCAACGCGAGGTGGCCTGAACCCGCGCCCATAATTTCGACGAAAAATACGCTGCCCATCGCCGCGCTGGTAGCTTTCAGCGACTCGATGGATTGGTTGGCTAACGCCACCGCCGAGTGAAAGCCTAAAGAGGTCGTGCCTGCCAGGTTGTTGTCGATCGTGCCCGGTATCCCCACCACCTGAACCCCAAACCCTTCGTAGATCGCGCGCGCGCCCCGAAGACTCCCGTCTCCCCCAATGACCACGAGGGCGCCGTCCTGCATATAGGGCTGCAGATGCCGCATCGTCGCTTGCTGAACATGCTCGTCCTTGAAATCTTCGAACCGGCTGCTGCCGATGGGGCTGCTCGCGTGGCTTCCCAAACCCCGCGCATTCTGCTCGGTCATGGGTTCGATCCAATTGTTGGCCAGTCCCAAGAACCCATGCCGGACGAAGTAGACCTCGAGGCCCATTCGGTTTCCCGTCACGCGTATTTCCTTGAGCGCGGCGCCGGCGCCGGCAAAATCCCCACCCGACACCAACGCGACGATCCGCTTCAGTTGTTTGGGCTTCAGCGTGACCCGATCCCGCCGTTCACGCTCAACCGTCGTCCAGGCGTCCCGTGCCGCCCGTTCTCGTTCCGAGAGACCCACCGCGGTGGAATACCCGGACAGGAGCCCATGTTCGAACGTCAGCAGCACGACGTTACTCTGTCCTTCCTTATATTCTCCAAATTCGGTGAAGGCCTCGCGAAACGGCCGGGGGTCGAGATAAATCATCAACGCCCGCAGAGTGGAGCTGTGAGTGTATAAACACAGCACTTTGCCTTCATGAGCTTGACCCAACCGGCGGAATCCGTCTACGACATCGACATACACATCGAAGAACGAGTGTCCGCCTGGGTAGCTGTAGAGGGGATGCTTGATCAGGCGCTTGGCGGTTTGGACATCGACCCCGAACGCTTGCGCCGCTCCCTCGACCTCCGTCTTTTTTTCCAGACCGGTGACCCAGCCGAAATCCTGAGACTCCAGCGCCGCATCAAAGGTGGGTTGGCCGGCCTGAGAGGCGTCTCCCTGGACCAGCGCTGCGACGACACGCTCCCATAGCTGGCGAGTATTGGGACTTCGGCTCACCAGATGGTTGAACGATTGCGGATCGAGATAGTTGTGTAAATGGAGAAAGTCGAGTTGTTGGCCGACCATGCCCAGCATCCGCGCCAGCGCCGTACCGACCATATCGGCCTTGGCGATGCCCCGGTCCGGATCCAGCACGTTGGCAAGCCTGCGCCCGACTCGGTGGGTGGCGCTTTCCACACGCGAAATGCCGTGGCGCATCGTGAAGAGGAGGGTTCGACCGGTCAAGTCACGCGGTAACAGCCAGAAGCGATCATCGCCCAAATCCAGCACAATCCGGTCCTCGACCAACTGCGGCGTGAGTTGCGCGCGTGGCACGATCGCCACAGGCCGGCGGTGGGTGGGTTTCTGTACCGATCCGATCGGGGCTCGGAAAAGCGGCGCAAGCTCACCCGCAGCGAGGAGTTGATTCCAGGCAGCGAAAAACACGAGTTCGTCGCCGGCACATCCCCCTTCGATCACCGAGCGACGGACAGCACGGTATTCTTCAGCATCTGAGAAACCTTTCTGCGCCCGCTGAACGAACGCCCGGATCTTTTCAATCGCTTGGCGGGCTCGCCGGGGCCGATCCGTTGAGACAGGTGAGACGGGCGGGAAGTCGATCCCCTGAACTGCCTCAGCCGCGCGGCGCGCCAGCCCTTCTCCATAGATCAGGAGCCCTTCGACCGTCACAAAATCCAGCCGCTCTCCTGTGGATTCCATTTCTCCCTCGCTGACTCCAGTCGAGTTCAATCGTGAGCCGGACACTAATGGATATTGAATCTCAAAACACGATTCCTGTCCAGAACCAGTCGGATGCTACCGTGGCTAACGAGAGATATCAACCGTTCTCTGACAATGAGAAACTCCGGCGGATCGAGTCGGTGTACAAGAAACCCGACACGGTATTCTTGAACCCTTCGCGAATCGCGTGCTAGTGTGTCGCGCGTATGAACCCCACACGCTCTTATGAAAACGGCGAACTCTAAGCGCCTCTTTGAAGCGGCCCAGCAAGTTATTCCGGGCGGAGTGAACAGCCCTGTTCGAGCGTTTCGTTCAGTCGGGGGGCACCCGCTGTTCATCAAGCGAGCGAAGGGCGCGCGACTCGACGACGCGGACGGCAATTCATTCATCGACTATGTGCTGTCCTGGGGACCGATGATCCTCGGGCACGCGCCGGCGCCAGTCATCAAAGCCATCACGCGCGCGGCCGCATACGGCACGAGTTACGGCGCCCCGACAGAATTGGAACTTACTCTCGCTCGCATGATCACCGAGGCGCTCCCTTCGATGCAGAAAGTGCGTCTGGTCAGTTCCGGCACCGAAGCGGTGATGAGCGCGATCCGCGTCGCGAGCGCCTATACAAAGAGGGACTCTGTCCTAAAATTCGAAGGCTGTTATCACGGCCACAGCGATTATCTGCTCGCCAAATCCGGATCGGGACTGGCCACGTTAGGAATTCCGGATTCTCCCGGTGTGCCTGCGGACTTTACTCGCCATACCCTCACCGCGCCTTATAACGACATTCGCTCGGTCAGGAATCTGGTCAAGCAGCACGCGCTGAATCTGGCTTGCATCATTGTCGAGCCCATCGCGGGAAACATGGGCGTCGTCCCACCCGCGCCTGATTTTCTTCCCGCGCTACGACAGCTCACGCGCGAACATGACGTGTTGTTGGTGTTTGACGAGGTGATTTCCGGTTTCCGCGTGCACTATGGTGGAGCGCAGACGCTCTACGGCGTCACGCCCGATTTGACTGTGCTCGGCAAAATCATCGGCGGCGGGCTTCCGGTTGGGGCATACGGTGGCCGTAAGGAAATTATGGATCTCATCGCTCCGGTCGGGCCCGTCTATCAGGCCGGCACGTTGTCAGGGAATCCTTTGGCCATGACCGCGGGCATTGAAACATTGAAACGACTCCAGGCGCCTGGAATCTACCGTAAGCTTGAGGAAGGCTCGGCGACATTGGCAAAGGGACTTCGGGAAGCCGCCCAGAAAGCCGGCGTGCCGCTCACGCAGACTCGGGTCGGTTCCATGTTGGGAGCGTTTTTTACAAAAGGGCCGGTTGTGGATTGGAGTTCAGCGAAGCAGTCGGATACCCAAGCGTACGCCGCGTTTTTTCATCGCATGCTCGAGAAAGGGGTCTACTTCGCCCCGTCTCAGTTTGAAGCGGCATTTCTATCCACCGCCCACTCCGCCCGCGACATCGAGCACACCATCCGCGCAGCCCGATCGGCGTTCAAGAGCTTATAGCGTCTAGCCAATGGCGTATGGTCAGATGAAATGCAGGCGATACTCCCCCCTTCAGCTCCTGCTCTAAGCCATAAGCTATAGGCTCTGGCCGCTGTATCGAGTGGGATACGAGCCGAATCATTTTCGATACAGCCGCTCTTCTTTATTCGTCGTCCTCGTCTTCCGCATCCAACGCTTCCTGCCGCTTCTGTTCCTCCATCGCGTTATGCAAGAGCATCCGGATGAACATGGAGTAGAGCGATCCCTTTTCCAATGTCCCGCCGGGCGGAATGGCGATTTTGCCTTCCTTGATCATACGATCGAGCCAGAGCTTCTGATCCGGTGCGATCAAGATAGGGATTTCCACCAACCCCACACGTCCCATCATATCCATAATGTAAGCCTCCGTGAATCGTGGAGCGTACCTCGTATCTCGTGAAGCGTATCTCGCAAGCATCGACCCAATCCATTCCAGCATGCGGTTTTCTTCGTTGTCAACTGAGCCAAGCGCGAATCCGGCCGAGTTCCCTCGCATACGACTTGCAGTGACATGCAGAGATAATCACAACCGACAAGGAGCACGACATGCCGATCGCTCGACGTCCCGTTTTTATTCTGTGTCTCACGATGACGATCTTCGTCATTCCCCCTCAGGCGGTCGGCCAAGTATTCGCCGAGCCGCAATCTTCGCTCTCGACCTACTCGCTTCCGTCTTCACCCGGCATAAAGCTCCATCGCTATCCCCATTCCAAGGGCACTCACCTCCTTCACAAGAAACCGACCTGGAAGAAAAATAGACCGAGGCGCGGCAGCAGGTGGCTTCTTCCACGATATGCCGCCGGAAATCTCACCCGACAGCCACAGGTGCTCGACGGGTGGCAAGTGCACGTGATCGACGGCGACACGATCCGGTATGGCACGGAGCGGATTCGCGTGCGGGGCTTCGACGCACCGGAACTCTCGGCGTCCGGCGGATTCGAAGCGACACAGCGTCTCGATCAATTGCTCCACGAAGGACAGATTCGAATCGTCCCGCATGGACACGACACCTATGGAAGAATAGTGGCCGATGTCTACGTCAATGATCGCGACGTGGCGGAGGTGCTCACCAACGAGGGCTACGCGAAGCCTCGCTCCTAGCTTGGAAGCCCGAGCGTGGTCCTGAGCAACTCATGCGATCTCCGAAGACAATGGGAACCGGATCGATCCAGATCGCCCCAGCCGAAACTGGACGGCTCAGGGTCGTCTTCCCCTATCACCCGGACCGTATCGCAAAGATCAAGAACGTCAAGGGTCGTCGGTGGCACGCCGACGGCCGGTATTGGACTGTGCCAAGAACGGACGAGGCCATTTCGCACCTGCTCACGTTGTTTGCAGGAGAGCCGGTCGACGTCGAGTCGTCACTTCGTTCAGACATCGACCAGAATCCAGGACACAAGCCGGAGGCCCGCGAAGTAATCGCATCGAATCCGGCACTCCTCGACCGGGTGCGCCAGGCCATTCGACGGAAACACTATAGCCATAAGACCGAAGAGGCCTCTGTCGGCTGGATCAAGCGCTTCATTCTCTTTCATCACACGCGTCACCCGACCGAGATAGCGGAACAAGAGATCGGCCAGTACCTTTCGAGCTTGGCCATACGCTCGCGCGTGAGCGCTTCAACGCAGAATCAAGCGTTAAACGCCGTGTTGTTCCTCTACCATGCGGTTTTGAGCAAAGACATCGGCTATGTGAATGGTGTGGTCCGCGCGAAAGGGCAAAAGAGGTTGCCTGTCGTGCTGACCAAGGAGGAAGTCAAACGAGTGTTGAGTGGGTTACGCGGCACGCCATGGTTGATGGCCATGCTCCTGTATGGAGCTGGACTCCGCCTGATGGAGTGTTGCCGTCTTAGAATCAAGGACATCGATTTTCCGCAGCATCAGATCGTCGTGCGAGCCGGTAAAGGCAATAAGGACCGCTACACGACGCTGCCTACAACGCTTAAAGAGTCTCTCCTTCGACATCTGCAAATGGTCAAGAGACAACATCAGGAAGATCTCAGGAGAGGTCTGGGGAATATCGTCCTACCCGACGCCCTTGAACGGAAGTACCCCCAGGCCGGTAAAGAGTGGGGGTGGCAATGGGTGTTTCCAGCCACAAGCCACTACACCGACCGCATCACCGGCGAAAAGCGCCGGCACCACCTACACGAATCCGTCCTACAGCGGGCCTTCAAGGAAGCCAGACTCAAAGCAGGGATTTCCAAACCGGCAAGCTGTCATACGCTTCGCCATGCCTTTGCCACCCACCTACTGGAGGACGGGTATGACATTCGGACAGTTCAAGAACTGCTGGGGCACAACGATGTGAGCACGACGATGATCTACACGCATGTCTTGAACCGAGGCGGTCGGGGAGTCCATAGCCCAGCTGATCGACTTGGATTGGAACCTGAGCGGCATGAGCAGCAGACGGAATAGGCTGACAGAGCGTGCAGTGTGTGCTCTGTCCAGACTCGCTGACAATTTCTTGTTAATGGCCCGAAAGAAAGCTAGAATCCGGCGCGGCAAGAAAATCGTCAGTCCAGATAGGCTGACCGGCTTACTTAATAGTTAGCCGTCCCTCAAGAAAATGGCTAAGCCGAAGGATAAGTAGTCATGCATGAAATCATCTGTCCGCACTGTAAGAAAGAATTCAAGATTGACGAGGCAGGGTACGCGGAGATTCT
>JBQTHT010000112.1:0-29819 GCA_052389595.1 Nitrospiraceae bacterium | reverse complement strand
GCACAGACGCGATGACTCGATCGACAAGGACTTTCAGCAACTCTGTGCAGAGCGGAAGACTCACCAGCACAAAGAACAAGACGTTCCGCCAGTGACGAAGCGAGAGCCCTAGAAACACCAGACAGATGGTCCAGCGAACCGGTTCTACACGCCGGTAACAACAGAGCATGACGAGAATCAGTCCCGCCAGATAGAGGGCATAGGCCCTTCCCGCCCAGTTCCGTAGCGACACCGGCTGCCACTCATGCAAGGTCTCGATCATGAATTGGTTCGTCAAGGAGTCATAAATCTCTGCGTGCAAACGCCACCCGTAGGGATTGGCCAAGGTCACCAGCGCAGACACTGCCGTCACGATTGCGAGCAGTCGAATCTCGGACCACGTCATGATCGGTTCGTGGAGGCGATGCGCAATTGAGGGCCACCGTGTCAAGACAAGACGCATCGCCACTGAGCCGGCCAGTAAAAGTCCCAGCACAAACAGACCCGCCATAAAGCCTCCGTGCACGTTTGCCCATATCAAGAACAATGGAGGCATGGCCCAGAGTCCAGTGATCCAACCGGCCCGCGCGCGTTTCGCCAACCACAAAACCACTGCGATTCCCAGCAAGGTGATAAGTTGCGTGCGAGCCCCTAAGAACGGCAAGGTGACCCAGAGCGCGAGGGCCACAGCAATCAGCTTGTATGTGCGGGATGTGCGCGCGGTGACCGATGGGATCAAGAACGCACCGGCAGCGATCGCTCCGAAGAAGATGATCACTCCCAGCGCGCCGGCTGGACCCAGCCCCTGATAGATCAACCCCAGCACGCCGTCGGTCAGCCAGGCATGTTCGACCCAAGGCCATTCGGGCATAGTGTGGGAATAAGGATCCGTCACAGGCAGCTGCCAACCCTGCTGCAAGAGATCCAATCCCGTTCGAAGATGCCAGCCGAAATCCGGTTCGACGAGCGGCTGGAGGACCAAGTTCAGGATGACGATCAGAAGGAGTGCGTCCAGAGCGGGAAACGATGAGGACTGAGGGCTGAGGACTGAGGGCTGAGGACTGAGGGGTGGGTTATGAATCATGAGCGGGCGAGGCTCAACTCTTTCTCATGCTCTCTCTCAGTCCTCAACACCCAATCCTCATCACTCAGTCTTTATCATTCAGTCGTTGGCCTTCCGACGAGGAGGTTGCCGAGCACGAGCCAATCGACCTCCGTTCGGAGGAAGCAGCGCACCGCATCGTCCGGCGTGCACACAATGGGTTCGTTGACGTTGAATGACGTGTTGAGGAGAATGGGAACGCCGGTGTGTCTCTCAACAGCTTCCAGCAATTTTCTGAATCGCGGGTTCGCATCGCGACTCACCGTTTGAACACGCGCGGTGCCGTCCACATGAGTGACGGCCGGGATCACTCCCTTCGCGGAAGAACGAACGGGTACGGTGAACAGCATGAAGGGCGAGGGAAACGGCAGATCGAAATAGTCGGCGGCCCGCTCCTCAAGCACGGAGGGTGCAAACGGGCGAAACGGCTCCCTCAGCTTCACCTTGGCGTTGATGAGTTCTCTCATGTCCTCCCGACGCGGATCGGCCAACAGACTGCGGTTACCTAAGGCGCGCGGCCCCCATTCCATCCTGCCTTGAAACCAGAATACGAGTCGCCCCCTCGCCAATTCGATCGCGACTCGTTCGCAGAGATCTTCCTCGGAGAGCGACTGCGCGGTCAGTCCAGTGTGATCCAGCGCCTGGCGACAGGCTGTTTCACCAAACTGCGGACCCAGGTAAGAGGCACGCATCGTCTCGCGTGTAGAATTAGTGCTGCGGCGAGAGGCTAACCATAGCGCCGCCCCTAAGGCCGCGCCGGCATCTCCCGCGGCGGGCTGCACATAGACCTCTCGAAATCCCGCTTCTCGCCGCAGCCGGCTGTTAGCCACACAGTTATAGGCAACCCCGCCGGCCACACATAAGTTTTCCGCGCCGGTAAGATCGTGAAGATGTCGCGCCGCATGCAGCACGGCTTCTTCAAGCACCAATTGCACACTGGCAGCGAGATCACGGTGCCGTTCTGTGATCTCATCATCCGGCCGCCGATTCGGTCCGAACAATTGAATGAAGTCGGATGAAAACAATCGGACCCGAGCCAAATGAAAGTCGAACAGCTTCGCGTTGAGGTAAAAATCCCCCGCCGGGCGCAAGGTCAACACGTGTTCGCGTAGATGGGAAGCGAATGAGGGTTTTCCATAGGCCGCGAGCCCCATCACGATGTACTCGTCCTGGTCCGGACGGAACCCGAGAAATGAGGTCATGCCCGCGTAAAATTGTCCGAGTGAATGCGGCAACGAGATTCGCTTCAGGACCCGGATATTCCGCCCGTCTCCCATCGCTAACATGGCGGTATGGGCCTCCGAGGCGCCGTCGATCACTAAGATGGCCGCCCGATCGAAGGGCGACACGAGAAACGCACTCGCCGCATGGGACAGATGATGGTCTAAATACACAGGCCGATGATTGTTCGCACCGACCAAGTGGTTCAGTTTGCGGCGCAAGAAGATCAGCTCCACCCACTCCTGGCGCAGCCGTTCTAAGCTACGCTGCCCTTTGACCCGAAATAGTTGCGGCGATCGAAACATCGCTCCCAAAGCCAGCCTCACCCGCCGTCCCACGACCCAGTATTTCCAGGGCGTCGCGATCGCGTCCACGTTGCTGAGTGTCACACCGCCTTCATGCAGACAGTAGCGGATGGCATTGACGGGCAGGGCCGTCACATGTTTGACGCGAACGAACCGTTCCTCTTCGGCGGCGGCCACGATGCGGCCGTCCTGCACCAATGCTGCAGCCGCATCCCGCATGTTGGAGAGACCCAGCACCAGCATGGAACAACTCCTTCACCACTCCCTGTCGGCGTGGCATAGCATAGAGAAGCCCATACCACGTGGCAAGCGGTTGCAATCCCTGGTTACTTCCGGTACCTTTCGACCATTACGTATCGAGAAAGCACCATTCCGTTTTATTTCCAACTGATGATACCGATGCCATCGGTCGTGTCCCCCATCCGAGCATTGGTGTTCGTGACCCTGTTCATATTCGCGTCCGGATGTGACCAGATCACCAAGACCTTCACATTCAGTAAGCCCCCCCTTCCTGACCTCGGACCGCCCATCGAGTCATCGGTCAAGCTGAAATTCGACCCCTCGTTGACCAACGCCAAAGCTCCGTACGTCAATTCCTGCGGCCGCCTGCAAGAGTTGATGATCGGACCGACTCTGGAAGAGACAGTGATCCAAGCTGCTCACCTCACCTTCACGACCGTTTCAGTCGACAGCGGTGCGAAGCAGGACTCGAAGCCTGACATGAACATCCGCCTGCGGCTTCTTGAGCCGAAATTGACGATTAACGCCGACGCAATGTACGACCGCGCTCCCACTGAGCTTGTGTTGGACTCACTAATAGAGTTTCGCGATGCATCCGGCAACGTCCTCGCCGAGGAGCCGCTTCAGGTCATGCACAAGGAGAGAGTCAGAGTCGCAGCGGATCAAAAGCGGTGCGAGTATCTGATCGATGAATTTCTGACGGATGCGGCTGCCAATTTTTCTGTTCAATTCTCGCGCCTGGCGCGCCGACAACACCAGGCACGGGCGGGGACTTCCGGACCACGCGTTGCCGGAACGACCCCCGGCCTCGCGGCATCTTCAGAGACACACGCGAAACTCTCTCCCCTGTCTTTCAAGGCGACGTTGCTGGATGAAAACAGCAATGTCATCCTTGAAGGTGGTGAGCATATCAAGGTCCGAGTCGATCTCGTGAACAGCGGACCCCAGACCACACAAGGAATTTCCGTTACCATCGCCGGCTCCCCTGCGTTAGTGTCTCAGTTTCCAGCCACCACACTTCCGGTCGGCGCCCTACAGCCCGGCGAATCCAGAACGGTGGAGTTCGTCACGACGCTGCCGGCTACCGTTCAATCCCAGCGAGCCGAACTGCAAGTGACCGTCAGCGATGCGTCGAACGGCCCTGGGCCGGCTTCGCAGACTCTGACCACTTCCATTCGCCCGAGTGGAGTAAAGTCGGATGATGTGGACCAGATTCCCGTCGCAGCGGCCGGATTTAATCGGCCCCACACCTACGTGATCGCTGTGGGCCTCAGCTCCTATCGCGACAGTCACGTTCAAGCGAGAAAATACGCGGCGCTGGACGCGGAGATGGTGTCAGCCTATCTTCAATCCTTGGGTGGAATCCCCGCGGCCAATGTCCGCTTGCTGCAAGATTGGAAAGCGCTGAGAGGCGACATCGAGGAAGCATTGCTCGATTGGCTCCCATCGCGCATGTCGCCTGAATCCACGGTCATTGTCTTCTTTGCCGGACATGCCGTCGTCTCTCCTGCTGGAGAGACATTCCTCGTCCCCTACGAGGGAAGCCCGTCCTCTCAGTCACGGCTGTATCCTTTGAAAGATCTCGAAACCGCGCTGTCTCGTCTCAGGGCACAACAAACGGTGTTCGTGTTCGATGGAATCGTCTCCAAGATGGCGGGAGACAGCCCTTCGGTCAAGAATAAGCCACCACGCTGGGACTCACCCGCAGGAAACGTCGTGCGTTTGATCGGAACGCCGGGATTCGGAAAAGGAGTGGAGTCGGAAAAGCTTCGGCATGGACTCTTCACCTATTATTTCCTTCGAGGATTGCGAGGAGACGCCGATGCGAACCGGGACGGCGGCATTACGCTGGGAGAACTGGCGGCATTTCTCACCCACAAAGTCACCACTGCCGCCAAGAGTTTGAACCAGGAGCAGCATCCGCTGGTGATTCCCGCTCTTCGACCTTCCGACAAGGCCTCGGACCTGATCCTTACGAAGCCCGCCACCATTCAGGCTGCACAACTGCAATAACGCTCCCTCCGTTCGTCACGTCACGGCAACCGGGGACGCATAAAAAAAGAGCGGAAGGCCATAGCCCTCCGCTCTTTTTTGTTCGCCTAGGAAGCTACTTACTCGTCTGCCTTGCAGAAGCTCCGCTCGTAGTTGATGATCGTCCAGGCCTCTTCCTCATTAATGGCGGCGGGGATCAATGACACCATACCGGTGCCCGCGCTGCCGTTTTTGATGACCCAGAACAACTCACCGTCTTTCCGCTTTTTGTGGAACTTACAATTGGTGAAATTCCTGGGGCTCGGATTGAGAATCGCGCCCGCTGGGCCGTCGCCCTTGCCTTCTTTCCCATGACAATTAAAGCAGGTGCCTTTTCCCTCGAACAGCGCCTTTCCCTTTGCAATATTCTCAGGCGTATTCGCGATCGGATTCTTCATCTGTTTGGCGTCGGAAATCTGGTCCGGTGGAACGCGTGCCTTCAGAGGATCGCGCTCTTCGGCGCCAGCCACTGCGGTTGACAGCAGCATGAGTGCGGCTAAGAGACCGACGGACTTTGACAGGTACCCCATCACAGCTCCTCCTTTTATGTTAAACAATGCGATTGATAGAAACGACAATGAATTCTCTCTAGCACAGGATGTTATTCAAGACAAAAACGGCAGAACTATAGCAACGCCTCTTCGAGATTGTCAAGGGAACACAGGAGGTTCTCGCTTTCAGTTCTCAATCATCCACCGCGCAACGACATGGTGATCGTCGTTCAGAGAATTGGTCTGAATCGTTGTCGAGGGCGCCGTTCTCGCTTCTTGGAATACTCAAGGCTCATGCCACGTTTACTCGCGAGAGAAGTCTCGTATTCGCAAGCCGTTAGCGTTCTTACTTCCCAATCCTATCTAACGCGTCGCTCCATTTCGAGGCACCTTTGCGCCTCAGAACATCACAGATGCCTCATCAGGCTGTTACGGATCTGGGCGAGAAATGCTTTGCGGTGGAACTGATCTCTGGAGGAGGCGTCACGGCTACCGAACGAGGTCCGGTTCAGCGCTTGAGGACAATATCTCTGGCGACTTTTCCGCTCGGGCCGAAGGGCTTTTGAGGTTTGCCGTTCAATTGAGCCTTCACACCACCGGCATTTCCCAGCGTGAGTGTGAACTGGTCCTGGGCTTTCCATTGAGCTCTTTCCCCCGGACGAAGCAGAGCTTCTTGTGGGCTGCCGCCGTCGATTTGAACGACGACCCAACTCAATTCGGTGGCGTTGAGTTCCAGCATGAGAGGGCCATCGCCGGAAACAGGGCCATCGAGCGATAATCCGGCCAACGGACCTTCTGAGCCACTGGATGGACTCGAGCTTGCCGGCTCTGTAACGTGGGGAATTTCGGTGGAGGATGGCGATGCCTCAGGCGACCGGCTTTCTAGAGCTCCGGATGATCCACCTTCTGATCGTTCGGTCGTCTTACTTACTACGTTTCCGGTTCCACTATCCTGCGTCGGCCTGGTGGGCGCCTCGCGCGACTGCTTCGGGGAAGGGGGATTGACCTTTTTGGAAATAGGCGGAGATGCGTCCGGGACTGATCGCTGGATTACCATGGACGAATGCTCTCGGCTGAGCAGAAACACCAGGGCGACCACCGCAATGGCGACGGCGACCCCGACCGCTTTCCGATTCGCTCTCCGCCGCCGCTCTTCTTCGGCCTGGCGAACCTTGAGACGCTCACGTTCCTCTTGCTTATCGTAGAATGCTCCTGCCGATTGCGTGAACCGATGGATCGCATCTTCTTCATCCAACCCCAGTGATCGCGCGTACGAGCGGACAAACCCCCTGGCGAACACTTGATCCGGAAGTTTGGCAAAGTTGCCCTCTTCCAATGCCTTGACGAAATCGGACCGAATGCGCGTCTTCGACGCCACTTCGTCGATCGTGAGGCCTTTCGTTTCCCTGACCTGTCGAAAGAATTCGCCGATGGATTCCATGGAGATCTTGCCTAGCGCTTCAATCGTTCCAGTAACTGATTCGCCGCCATCGCATACTCTCCCCCTTGGTCGAGGCTGGATACTTTCGCCAGCGACTCCTTGGCCCTCGCATCATACCCCAGCTTGTAGTAAGCGCGCCCTAACTCCAAATGCAACATCGCGGGGGGGACACTCGGCGGATTCACCAGCAGGGCATCCTCAAACGCTGCCGTCGCTCCCTTCATATCTCCTTCGTGCGCCAATGCGCGCCCCAGATGAAAACGGGCCAGGTCCGGCGTTGAATAGAGCGGATTGGTGAGCGCCTGCTGAAACGACTTGATCGCCTCGGTCCATCGATCTTGTTGGGCAAGAACCTGTCCCAAATAGGTGTGCGCCTCGGAATAATCCTGATTCAACCGGATCGCTTCTCGGAATTCTTCCTCGGCCTGGTTGAGCTTGCCTTGAGACGCGTAAATATGGCCGAGACCGTAGTGTGCTTCCTGGTTGCTGGGGTTCAGTTGAACGGCCTTTTGAAAAGACACGAATGCCCGCTGACGATCCGTATTGAGGTTCGCCACGCCTTCCTGGTAGTACCCGTCGGACTTCTTGATCTTCTCTTCAGTCGCGCAACCCGCTACCAAGACGATCACGCTGGCAACCGCCACGAAAACAAGGCACTGATCTGGTCGTCGCCCTCGAATTATTTTCTTCCCCCCGGTTGTCATGCTATATCCTCAAAATGGGTCAACCGCTTAAACGCCCGGAACCGGTCTTGAATCTCTTTGTAATCCAGGACACGTAAACGGTCAAGGCTAAAGGCTTCTACGGTAAATGACGCCATCACGCTTCCGAAGATGATCGCTTGGCGAATGGCTTCCGACGAGCAATTCCCGGTCGCTGCCAAGAATCCCAGAAAGCCGCCGGCAAAAGTATCGCCGGCGCCGGTCGGATCCCTCACCTCTTCCAATGGGAACGCCGGCGCGCCGAACACCTGCTTGTCGCTGAACATCAGGACCCCGTATTCCCCGCGCTTGACGATCAGGTGCTTGGGACCTCGATCGAGAATGATCTTCGCCACCTGGACGAGATTCGGACTATTCCCAAGCGCGCGCGCTTCGCCGTCATTGATGATCAGCACATCCACGTGCTCGAGGACTCGCCAGAGCGCGTCGCGTTTGCCGGAAATCCAAAAATTCATCGTGTCGCACGCGACGAGCGCCGGACGTTTCACTTGCTGCAGGACATCCAACTGCAACTCAGGATCGATGTTTCCGAGAAACAACACGTCGGGCATGCGATACTGATCCGGAATTTTCGGCCGGAACGTCTCGAAAACATTCAATTTCGTATCGAGGGTACGGGCTTCATTCAGTTGATGCGTGTATTCGCCCTTCCACCGAAACGTAGCGCCCGGCCGGCGCTCCAGCCCGGTCAAATCGATGTTACGGCTTTTTAAGAACTTGAGATGCTGTTCCGGGAAATCTTCCCCCACGACCGCGATGAGGTCCACCGTCGTAAAATAACTCGCCGCCGTCGAGAAATAGGTCGCCGACCCTCCCAGCACTTCGCTCACATCGCCGAAGGGCGTCCTGACCGTATCCAACGCGACGGACCCGACCACCAACAATTTCCCCATAGGTCACCGGTTCTTTCTTGCTGACGGCAGATGTCGTCCAATGAACAAGCCGAGGCGTTGTCGAATTTCGGGAGTAATGCGTTGCGGCGCCGTCACGATGGCATTCTTGAGCGCCTGTGCGCACAGGCAGTGACTCCGATCATTCGCCATCGGTAGCACCGTGCGGAGGATGCGCTTCGCCAGTGCGACATTCTTAGACAAGGTTGCGAGGACGGCTTCCAACGTCACGGCCTCTTCGGCATCGCGCCAGCAGTCATAATCCGTCACCAGCGCGACGGTGGCATAGCACAACTCGGCTTCTCGGGCGAGTTTGGCCTCCGGCATATTCGTCATCCCAATAATGTCAACGCCCCACTCGCGGTAGAGCAACGACTCGCCTCGTGAAGAAAATTGCGGCCCTTCGATGCAGAGATAGACCCCGCCATCGTGCGCGGTCGTTCCTGCTTCGTGCGCCGCCTTGGACAAGCTCTGCGCCAACGACCGACAGACCGGATCGGCGAACGAGACGTGGGCTACCACTCCCCCTTCGAAAAACGTCGAGACCCGCCTCTTTGTCAGATCAATGAATTGATCGGGCACGACGACATCGCCGGGTTTGATTGCCGCTTTCATGCTCCCTACTGCACTGACCGAGATCACCCGACCAACCCCCAGTGACTTCAACGCGTAAATATTGGCCCGGTAGTTGATTTCGGTCGGTGTCATACGATGGCCGCGTCCATGTCTCGCAAGAAAGGCCACTCGAATCCCCTCAAGCGTACCGAGAATGACCGCGTCAGAAGGGGCGCCAAACGGAGTTCGAACCCGGACCTCTCGCACCTGCTGAAGTCCTTCTATTTCGTAGAGCCCGCTTCCTCCGATGATGCCGATGCTGGCTTGCTGCTTGGTCGACGTCTTCATGCCACCCCTGTCCTCATAGCCATGCCGGCCGGTGTGTCGGTCGTCCGTTCCGACGCTGATTCCAGATTGCGGAGAAAGTGTTCGACCGACGCCACCACTCGTTCAGCAATCAGATCCAACGAGTCCTGTTCCCCGATCGAGAGCCACGTGATGCCGGGTTCTTTCCGGAACCATGTCAGCTGGCGCTTGGCGAAATGCCTCGTATCCCTTTTGAGGCGTCGGACCGCTTCATCATAATCATATTCTTCCGCGAGGTATCCGGCTATCTGCCGATACCCCAGGCCCTTCATCGAACCCAACTGCCTGCCGTATCCGCCGATCAACAGCCCTTCAGTTTCTTGAACCAAGCCGGCCGCCAACTGGGATTCCACTCGTTCCTCAATGCGTCGATACAATTGACTTCTCTCTCGCGTGAGTCCGATCAGCAACAGTGCAAAGGGGGCTTCCGCGAATTGATGATTCCGGTGGACCTCGGAAAGCGGACGACCCAGCAGGTGATGCACCTCCAACGCTCGAATGATTTTCACCTCGTCTCGCGGATGTAATCGCCTGGCCAACTCTGGATCCACCCGACTGAGTCGTTGATGCAAGAAATCGCCGCCGCCGCGCTGGGCGTCCGCGATCAGATTGGCTCGAAATTCGCGGTCGGCCTGGGGGCCGTCACACAATCCCCTGACGAGTCCGCGAACATACAGCCCGGTTCCTCCCACTACGAACGGAATCCGTCTATTCCGATAGAGCGCTCCAATGGCGTCGATGGCGTGCGTTCGAAAGCATCCCACGTTGAATGGGTCATTGGGCTTAACCAGATCGATCAACCGATGAGGTATTCCCTGCCGTTCTGTCAGGCTTGGCTTGTCGGTCCCAATATCCATGTCTCGATAAACCTGCCTGGAATCCGCCGTGAGCACCTCGGTCTCGAGCGCCTGAGCCACCTTGATCGCCACGTGACTTTTCCCGACCGCGGTCGGTCCGACGAGAACGACGAGAGGATTCTTGTAGACGACGTGATCTGAGAGGCGCATGACAGATTTTGCTCTGCGACTAGGTCCGACCGAACATCTTCGCCAACTCATCAGCAGGAAGCCGCAGCGCCACCCGCCTGCCGTGCGGACAAGTCATGACCATGCCTTCTTGTACCCAGTCTTCAACTAACTGCTGCATTTCCGGCAAGGCCATGGCACGCCCCGCACGCACCGCCCCATGACAAGCCAGCGATGCCACCACCGGTCTCATTCGAGCTTCAAAAGAGGACGCCCTATCTCCGTGTGACAACTCATCCAGCAGATCCAGGACACAGGCCATCGAGTCGAAATGTTTTAATAAGGCCGGCAACGCTCGGACGAGAAATGCCGCGTGGCCGAATGGTTCAATCACCAGCCCAAGCTTCCCCAGGTCATCGAGGTGGCGTTCCAGCAGCATCGCTTTGTGCGGCGCCAGTTCAATCGGTTCAGGCAGCAGGAGCGGTTGAGACTGCACCTCCTGCTCACGCCACGTGCGCCACAATCGCTCAAAAAGCACCCGTTCATGAGCGGTATGCTGATCGACCACCTGTAATTCCGACCCCACCTGAGCCACTACAAACGTGCGATCCAACTGCCCGAATGGGATCACATCTACCTGCGAAGCCGGTAGGTAGGTTTGAAGTGGTTCCTGGACGAATGAAAACTGAGATGGGGCCTGTATAGCTGCGACATAGTCAGGTGAGCCGACACCGATGTGACGAAGCCCGGCCGGCACATTTCCACGATGTCGTGGATCATCTTCGCGCGTATTGGACGGAGCCGCGCCTAAAATGTCTTGTACGCTTGCCCCTTGGCCGAGAGTCTGAATCTGAGTCTTACGTTGCCCATCGCCCAACGCTTGGCGGACGGCCTGCCGAACCGTCTGGTGCACTCCTTCCTGATCGACAAATCTGATTTCACGTTTGGCCGGATGGACGTTGACGTCGACACGATCCGGATCGACCTCGAGAAAGAGGACGAAGGCGGGATGGTGGCCTTTCGCCAAGAATCCGCCATAGCTATCGGCCACTGCATGGAAGACCATGGCATTGCGAACCGGACGGCGATTGACGAACAGATCCTGCGGGATCTTGGAGGCTCGGGCATGAACAGCATCAATGGCAAACCCGCGGAGGCGAACACCCGAGCGCGCGCCGGACACCTCAAGAGACCGCTCAAGAAAGTTCGGACGATAGACTTGGAGGATCCGGTCGCGATCAACAGACACCGCTGGGAAATTCACGACTTCATGTCCGTTGTGGGTAAGTCGAAACTGCGTGCTCGGCCACGCGAGGCTGGCTTGTTGGACGACTTGGGCGATGTGAGAAAACTCGGTCGTGGTCGACTTAAGAAACTTTTTGCGAGCCGGGGTGTTGAAGAACAAATCGGTCACTTCGATTCTTGTTCCTGGCACCGCTGCGGCCTCTTTAATCGTCGTCACGCCCCCCGCGGTGACGAGGAGCTCCGTCCCGGCTGATTCTCGGCGAACGAAGGTGAGGAGCCGAATTTTCGACACCGACGCGATACTCGGCAAGGCTTCGCCCCGAAATCCCATCGTGTGAATGGATGATAAGTCCTGATCCGATCCTAACTTACTCGTCGCATGGCGCTGAAGGGCGCGTGGCGCATCGATCCGGCTCATGCCCTCTCCATCATCCGTCACCCTGATCAGGCCGAGTCCCCCGTCCTTCACGTCGACGGCCACACTGGTGCTCCCAGCATCGAGACTATTCTCGATCAGCTCCTTGACGACTGCGGCTGGGCGCTCAATTACCTCGCCCGCGGCAATGCGACTGACGACCTCGCCGGGCAGCACGTGGATTTTACCGGCGCTGCTCACGGCGGCAGTCATTCGCTCACGCTCCTGACGATCGAGAGAAAGGTGGGTGGCTGACTGGTCGGCACAGAAGACTGAGGATCATCGAATCTCGGCCAGTTTGGCCTTGGCTAGCTTTGCTTCGTCGGAAGTCGAAAACTCTTCAATCACTCGCTTGAGATACTTGCGTGATTTCACGGTATCTCCAGTCTCCATCGCGGAGAGCCCCAGCTTAAACAGGGACGCGGGGACACGCTCGTTTCCCGGGTATTCATTGACGACATGCTCGAACGATTGCATTGCCCGGACGTAGTCCTTCATGTTGTAATAGGACTCGCCCAGCCAATAATGCGCATTGGGCGTGAGAGAGGTTGAGGGAAAGTCTTTCAGAAAACGCTGAAATCCGGAGACTGCCAGCTCGTATTTGCCGTTCAGGTAATCATTGTAAGCGAGGTTAAACGCGGAGGTCGGGGTAATAGCCGTCATCCCTGGGAGCATCGGCGCCGATTCCAAAGATGTAGGGGCTTTCCCCTGCTTCACGGGAGCGCGCGAAGGGTCGGTGATCGTGCCGTCTCTCGCAGGCGCCGGTTGAGCAGCTTGACCATCTTCCAACCGCGCCAGACGCCCCTCTAGTTTTTGCAGCCTAGCCGTCATGTCTTCAAAGCGTTGCTTCGCACCATCCGTGTCTCTCGTGGAATCTTTTGCATGTTCGAGGGACTCCAGACGTCTCTGGAGTGCTTCCTGACGCTTCTGCTCTTGTTCCTGCGTCTTGGACACCGTGCGAATTTCATCTCGCAACTCAATGAAGTCGGCATGCTTCGCACAGCCGGAGAGAAGCAGTCCCACAGCAAGGATTCCACCGCAAGTACAGACGGAGACGATCAACTGAGTTCCGGCAGCCATCAATGCGAATCCTTTAGTTGCGTCAACTTGTCCAACGCTCGACCGGCTTCAGGAGTTTTCGGGTACAGATCGATCACCTGTCTAAACGAAGATGAGGCTCGTTTCCGATCTTTGAGCGCCAGGTAGGCATAGCCTTTCTTCAGCAACGCGGAGGGCACCTTTTCGCTGTTGGGATAGTCCTGCTGAACGAGCTCGTAGGCATCAATCGCACGTTTGAAATCCTTTTTTCCGTAATATGCCTCGCCCATCCAAAATCGCGCATTGGGGGCAAGTTCGGATTTTGGATGTTCGGCTAGGAAGACTGCAAATCCTTGGCGCGCCGCTTCTAAATCCCCTTCTTTGTACTTTTTGAGGACCTCATCATAGATATCCTTGTCGCTCAACCCACCGGCGACTGAAGATTCCGCTCTTGGAGCGATCGAAGCCATCTGCATGGGTGTCTCGGACGATGCGGTGGTGGCAGCCAATTCCGCTCCGTGTCGCGCAGACATCTCGTCACTTCCATTTTCACCGGGATGTGAGGCCGATCGACGACCTTGCTGCTGATTGGACCGGGGGGCCTCCCGCTGTTGAACCAGATATTTGCCGATGTCGTCCACTGCCTTGGCGATTTCGTCCAGGCGCCGATCCTGTTCATCGACACGCCCCATGACCTTCGTGCCGGTCGTCTCGAGTGCTCTGGCGACAGAAGCGACGCTCTTGTTGACCTCGTTGAGATGCTCGGTCATGGCTTTGTTAATCTCGTTGACGTGCGTGGTTGCCGCCTTGGTATCTGCGTCGACTTTCATCGCCAAGGCATCGGTCCGTTTGGTCACTGTGGCCGCTTGGTGATCAAGCGAGGCGGAAAGCTGCTTGGCAGATTGGTCCTGCTGAACCAATTTCTCTCCGAGTCCTCCCAACGCCTGCTTAAATTCCGTCAAGGCATGATTGAATTTGGTCAATTGTTCGTTGACGGCACGGTTCCGAGCCTCTTCGTCCCGCGCAAATGCCGCCGATTTGGCATCTCCCGCATGGATGGACTTTTGCTGGTCATCGAGGCGCACATCGATCTTTTGAGTCAACGCGCTCATGGTCTTTTGCACCGCATCAAGGCGAGCTGCCACTTCATCCATGCGTGTCGCGACTCGCCCAAGTTCTGTCTTTGAGCTCGCATCCTGATCAACCAGGGTTTTCTCAATCCACCCTATCCGCTTTTCATTCTCCGCATCACGGGCATCGCGCTTGGCTTGCGATTGCTTGAGGCTGCCTGCCTGCTGATCCAGCTTGGCTGCCAGATCGTCCTGGCGCCTTTCCAGTTCCTTGCTGTGATGTGTTGCCCGCTCAATTTCTCCCCTGAGCCCCGGCAGTTCACGATCACGAAGCGTCGTGATTTCTTCGCTTTGCCGAGCGCGAGTTTGGGCTAGATCGTCAGTGATCTGTTTACTTTTCTTCTGAAAATCCTTCTCGGCTTGTTTGAGGTCGGCTTGCTGGGCCACGCATCCGGACAGGGCGGCAGAAATGGCGAGACACAAGGCCATCGCAGCCCCTCTGCCGATACAACGTGCAATCCACGCCTCTCGTGTTATCTGCGGTTCCTGCAGCATCCCGTCTAACCCTCTTACCCGATCCTTTTCACCGAGAAGGTGCTACTACTGTATGACAAAGATCCGCACACTTCCCGGCTCTACTTTGTCCGCGGCACGACGTGTCCACGACGGTTCTGCTGATAGCATGATTCAGCAGGTTCTTTGCAAAACGGCCGCTCCTTGCCATACGACACGACCGTCAGCCGATTCGCATTGACACCGAGTTCGACCAGGTAATTGCGAACGGCCTTAGCTCGCTTTTCACCCAGCACCAAATTGTAGGCCAGGGTTCCACGATCGTCGCAGTGCCCTTCAATTTTCAGCAACGCATTGGGATTCGCTCTAATCCAGTCTGCATCCCGGCTCAAGGCCTGACGCCCCTCCTCGGAAATCGTCCAGCTATCATAGGCGAAGAAGACATCCCTCAACCCAGCAACGGATGCCGCTTCCTGCTCGCGACGCATGTCTTCCAGCTGCCGGCTCGCGCTGTCAGAAGGATCGGCTTTCGCCATCAAACTGCCTCCGCCGCCAAGCCGTTCCTCGGACGGGCTCTTCCCGCCGCTAACGGAATCGAGCCCTCTTAGACCACCGCCCCCCGAAGCATCGCTCCGACCGGAAGCATCACTCCGACCGGAAGCATCACTCCGACCCGAAGCGTCACCGCGATTGGAGAGCGTGAGATCGGGGAAGCTCGAACCTGATCCCGAACCACCAAATCCTCCATCCGAGCCTCCAGCGGACCCTGCCTTCCCCAATCCACCTTCTGAGGACTGAGCCCCAGCTCCCGACTGCACCGATTTCTTCGAGCAAGCCGTTCCGCTCACTAGAAGAAGGCCGACTAGCAGCGCAAGGCATGTTGTGAAGGATTTCGTCACCATGTGATTCACTCCTCGTTTAGGTTTGAGATCTCTGGAATCTGGCTCCTAGAATGTGTTTCGCATTCACTTATGAGGCCGGCGACCACGCTGGAGCACTGTTATGCGCTCCCTCGACTGTGAGCCGCTCCAGATCCTTTCCATCCGTATTGATCATATAAATATGACTTTTCCCATCAGCTGTCGAGCTGAATACCAAATGCCGTCCATCCGGCGACCAGGAGGGGGAATCATCGACTCCAGGGCCGGCGGTGAGCTGAACGCGTTTCTGACCGTCCGGGGTGATCAAACAAATCTTGTATTCCTTCTTCGGAGTCCGACACGCATGCGCGATCCAATTGCCGCGTGGCGACCATGCGGGCGCAGCATTATAATCCCCCTCATAGGTCAAGCGCCGGACATTCGATCCATCCGCGCTCATGAGAAAGAGTTGAGGTCCGCCTCCCCGATCCGATGCGAAGGTGAGTTCACGACCGTTGGGCGACCATGAAGGCGACAGATCTCCGGACGGGTTGATCGTGAGACGTTCGTCCTTTTTCGTGCGCGTGTCAAGCCGGTAGAGTTCCGAGTTGCCGTCCTTGCTGGTCGCGTATGCCAGATAATTTCCATCCGGAGACAAGGCCGGTGTGATGTTCAATCCACTCGACGATACCAGGGTCCAACGTTTCCCCGTCGCAAGCTCGATCACATCGATATCCTGCGTGCTCCGGCTCCGGTAGGCTGTAAACACCAGGAAGCGTCGATCCGGCGACCACCGAGGCATCAGATTCAGAAATCCGTCGGCCGTCACTTGCCGCGATTCATGCCCGTCATAATCCATCACGAACAACTCCCGGGCGTTACCTTGCTCGGACACATACGCGATTTTTGTTCTGGCAATGCCGGGCTCCCCCGTATAGCGGAAAACGAGTTCGTCGGCGAATCGGTGCGCCATCAATCGAACCACGGAAGTGGATCCGACATACCGCTTGCCTCCCACGACTTCGTCGCTACCGCCGTCGTAGACATATCCGTCCATCATTACATCGGTTTCTTTGTCGCCCTCCCTGGTCCCAGCCTTCCCCCAGGTCAGCACCGACACACCGCGTTCGGCTGCTTGCTTAAAAACGCCCCGGTCGCCGTTCAGGCCATCTCGGACCTTGATTCCGACACTCGGAAGATCCACTAACTCAAATACCAAGGAGCGACGCAAGTCGGCTTTGAGGACCTCTTCGACCCGTCCGCCGAGCCACTGCGGCCCTCCTCCGTTTTGAAATCCGAGGACACCGATGGGAATTTTCTGAAAGTCCGGACGCGTGGCCTCCAAAAAGACATCCGTCGCCCCAGACTCCAGAATGCCGAAGAGCGCTACAATCAGTACAAGACTTAGCCGAAGGGCGGTGACCTCAGTGACAATTTTCATTTCTATCCAACCTGTTCGCCGACCGTGAACGACATATGTGCGTCCACATAGGCGTCCGTCATCTCCGGAGGAAAAGATGGAAGAGAGCGTGCGTTGAGCACCGCCCGCATCCCGGCATCATCGAAATAGCCGTTTCCGGACGATTGCTCAATCACCACGCTGCTCACGGCCCCTGTCCGATGTAAACGGAACCGAATGACCACCGCGATGATACCGGTGGAATCGCCTACCGGCGGAGCGCTCCACAAACTGCCGATGATCATCTGAACTCGAGCTAAATAAGAATTAGAGCCGGGCCCCATTCCCGGGACTTTCAAATCCGTGGTCCTCACCGTCGGAACTCGGGCGGTCACCGGTGGCGCCGGCCGCGCCATGGATTCGCGGCCGGCCGGCGTAGTCTGTGGGGGGGGTGGGATTTTCTTCAATTCTTGATCCAATTCGCGATTCAACTCCTCCGATAACGACGACCGCGACGCGAGCGCTTGCGCCATCTTGACTGGCTCCTTGGACGGCTGCGGCACCGGAGCCATGTCAGGGACGGCAAGCTTTTGGAGTTTGTTCAGCAACGGATCGGCTTCCTTGGAAGTCTCCAGATCTTTCTTCAATTTCTCTGGAGAACGCTCAGGCTTCACCGAGTCTGTTTTCACAACCTCCGACAAAGGCCTGGCCGGCGCCATGTCGCCGAACTTCGGGGCGTCCGGAGGTAATGCCACGTCTCGCATGAGATCTCGCATGAGATCTCCGGACGGCCGGCGTGCGCCCATCGCTGCGCCACGAATCGGAGGGGGAGGTGGCAACGTCGCTGCAGGCTCAGGAGGCGCCATGGTCTTGGCCGGTGGCATGGGTGTCGGAGCGACCTTAACCGGAACAGGAGGCGGAGCAGGTGTCTCCTGCACTCGCTGCGGTGGTTTGTGTTCGGGGGCTCGGGGAGATGGAACGGCAGAGAGTTGTTGCATCGTGACGAGTGAGATCTCCACCGAGGACAGCGGACGGTCCCCATGGTGAGGAAGCCGCAACCCCGTCGCTGCCAGTAACAGGCAGAGATGCAACAGGAAGGACAGGGCGATAACCCATCGTAGCCTGCTATCCATCGGGCTCCGCTCAAGACCGGAAAATAACCAAGCACTCTGGACTGGATAGGTATGGGAAATCATAGAAAGGACACGACAATAGCCACAGACGACGGCTTCTGAAGATCACTTTGATAGCGGATCGCTGTCATCCCTTTCGACGTTCTCCGGACGTGAGGTTGTTTCCCGGCACCCGCTCGATCGACGATGGATCTGTCACCATGCCCAGCTTTTCGATACCAGCGCGTTTGACACCATCCATCACTTGCACCACGATTCCGTAAGGTACCTCGCGATCCGCCCGGAGATAGACCGATACGTCCGCATGCTGTTGCTTCAGCATACTAAGCCGGCGTTCCAACTGCACGACACTAACCGGATCTTTATCTAAGAAGAGACGCTGATCCTTTTCAATGGTGAGGACCGCGCGCATCTCGGGCTTGATCGTGTTCGAAGCGGATGTCGGCAACTTGATATCAAGTCCGCGATACAACATCGGCGCGGTCACCATGAAGATCACCAGCAAGACGAGCACGACGTCGACGAGGGGGATGACATTGATTTCAGCCATGAAACGCCGATGTCTCGTCTCAAAAATCATCCCTTCACCCCAACACCCACAGGCTTGACGCGACTCTGCAAAACATTCAACAACTCTACGCTGAAGGTTTCAAGGCGAAACACCGTTCTTCTGATACGGGTCAAGTAATAATTATAGGCGATGACGGCGGGAATGGCGGCAAAGAGCCCGGCTGCCGTCGCCACCAGCGCCTCCGACACACCTGGGGCCACGGCCGCAATGCTGGCAGTGCCTTGCACACCAATCTCCCGAAAAGAATCGATAATTCCCATCACCGTGCCCAGTAACCCTATAAAGGGGGAGATGTTTCCGGTTGTTGCTAAGAAAGGGAGATACGCCTCTAATTTGCCCACCTGATCCTGCACAAGGTGTGCCACCACCCGATCGACATACTGCCGGTCAGGAGTACCTTCCTCTTCTCCCCCGTCATTGGATTCTGGGTGGGCAACCAACCTATCCATAATCCCGACAAACACGGCGGCGCTGGGGCTTCCGGTGACTCTTTTGGCAGCCCAGCGGAGCTCTCCTTTTTTGTCTTTGGTTTTTGCGTAGGCCGTCAAAAACTGCTGATCCTTGCGATCAGCCGTCCGGAATACTCGCCATTTGTACAGGATCACTGCCCAGGAAACGACGGAGAAGAAAAAGAGAAGTAACAGAACGACCTTGGAAACCAATCCAAGAGAACCGACAAGACCCATGGGACCTGCTTGCAACGTCATTAGGTTACAGTTTCTCCTCCTCTGTCAAAGTGTGGAGCGTCATGCAATCACGCATGAAATATAGCAGGATAAATATGGCGGGGCCGACGGGATTTGAACCCGCGACCTCCAGATTGACAATCTGGCGTCCTAACCAAGCTGAACGACGGCCCCACGTAGATTAAGGGAAGAACGAAGAGATACTTTGGGTGTTTAGTAAATCCAACAGTTGGCTTCCGCAGGATACAGTTATACGTCCAACATCGTCCTGCGTGATAAGACCGTACCCTAACGATGTAATGTGTGGTCGATATAGTTGTATTCTTTATGGTAGGCGGAACAGGGATCGAACCTGCGACCTCTGCCTTGTAAGGGCAGCGCTCTCCCAACTGAGCTATCCGCCCGATTTCTTTAAGAACTCACGGATAGATGCGGATGCTATCAATTCCAACACACCTTGTCAACCAAATCTCGCACTCTTTTTGCAGAAAGGACGAATCCGTATCTCTTAGTGAGTGATTTCGGTTATCGTGACACCTTTCTCGGTTGACGGGGGAAATATTCAGCATGAATTTTTTTCAGCCGCTCGCGTTCCACATGCGTGTAAATCTGCGTGGTCGCAATATTGGCATGCCCGAGCATCACCTGAACGGATCGCAAATCGGCCCCATGTTCCAACAGATGCGTCGCGAAAGAATGGCGCAGCATATGCGGCGAAATCGACGTGGTGATCCCGGCCGCTTCAGCCCGCCGACGCAGGAGTTTCCAGAATCCTTGTCGGCTGAGCGACCGCCCTCGTCTTGTCACGAATACACAGGGCGAGGTCTTATTCCTCAACAACAGACCGCGAGCCGTGGAAAGGTACCCTCGTAGTTTTCGTTTTGCAGAGACTCCGATCGGCACGAATCGTTGCTTATCGCCTTTTCCCGTCGCGGTCACGTAACCAGTTTCCAAGTTCAGATCCGTCAATCGGAGCGCAATCAGCTCCGAGACACGCAGTCCGGTCGCATACAACAATTCCATCATGGCCGCATCACGCTGGTCTTCAGGCACCCGTATCGATTGTCCGTCGAGAAGATTCGCGATCTGCTGCTCCGTCAGTGTCTTCGGCAGCGTTTTCGACTGACGTGGTTGAGTCACGCCGATCATAGCATTTCCTCGCGACAAGCCTTCCCGAGCAAGAAACCGATAGAATCCACGGAGTGCCGCCAGACAACGAGCCGACGACGCGGGAGCAAGGGCGCGTCGCCGCAAAAAGGACACAAATCCGGACAGCGTACGCCGGCTGACTGAGGCAGGGTCCTGAACGCGCTGTGTGCCCAGATAGGTCCGAAAGAGGATCAGATCGCGGCGATACGCCTCCAGCGTATGAGTGGAGAGACCTCCTTCAATCCGCAGATGATTCCAGTACCGCTCGATTAACCCGTCCATGCGGACCACCAGACTGCCGGTTTTCCCTGACAGCTTGCAGTTCATGCGTGCTGTTTTCACGCGGACCACTCTGTAGTTCAATCCCGCTGATTCATTTCCGACTATAAAGAAGACAAGGTGAGAACTCAACGATGGCGTCACCCAATCGTCTTGACACCCCTGGCCACGTCTCCTATAGTAAATTCGCGGCATGAATGCCCGCCATCGATAGGAGAAGATGCCCGTTCAGCGACTGTGCCGGCCCGTTCCGATCCTCCCGTTCACCGTCCTACTGACGTTCTCCTTCTTGTGGTTTCTATCGGTCGGGAAAGACTGGACCGCCTCCGCACAACCCGCCACCCAGCAGACAGACAGCGGCAGACTACCCGCTTCCAGTTCATCTCCCCAGACCGTGTTGAATCAGGCCAAACGACTGATCGAGGCGCAGCAAACCGACTCGGCTGTCTCGATGCTCAAACGGTTCCTGGCGACGGCCCCTGCGCCCGAACATTTGGAGAAGGCCTATCTTCTTCTTGCTGCCGCGCTGAACGGCACAAAGGAACACGGTGAAGCCATCAAGTACCTCAATCAGTTGCTCAGCGAATTTCCGGCATCCGGCTTGACCGATCGCGCAAAACTGTTGCTGGCGAAATCACACGCCGCCATGGGAAATCTTGATTTGGCATTCCCCTTGCTGGCGGAGGTCCGCAGCCTCACTTCCGATGACAATACCAAACGTGAAGCCTTGGAGCTGATCGGCGAGTTGCAGCTTCAGAAGCGCGACGCTCCTCGCGCTATGCAAGCCTGGCTGGACGAAATAGAGATCAGTTCCACAGACCAAGCCGCCGATATCCGAAGTCGTATCCGTGACGTGGTCAACGAAAAGCTGGATAAGAAAGCGCTGCTACGACTTCGGGATACGTACCCTAAATCCTTTCCCGGCGATCTCGCTCTCATCCGCTTGATAGAACTCCACACCGCACGGGGCGAGGATCATCTAGCGGAGCGATACATCCGACAGTTTCTGCACCACTTTCCCGCTCATGAATATGCGTCCAAGGCCACGGCACTCTTGGCGTCTTTTAAGACCAAACTGAAATCGCACCAACATGTCATTGCCGCAGTCTTTCCACTTTCTGGACGCTTGGCACCTTTTGGCACGGAAGTGTTAAATGGCATCCAGCTGGCACTGGAAAAGGGGAAGGAAAGCTTGGGCGTGACATCAGTCGGGCTCGTCGTGAAGGACAGTGAGGCCGATCGAGCAGCTTTCTTATCCGAACTCTCCGATCTGTTGCTAGAGGATCGGCCGCTGGCCGTCATCGGCCCCTTGTTGTCCAAAAACCTGCCGGTAATGGCGGAGATGGCCGAACGAACAAAAATTCCCGTGATCACTCCGGCCGCGACTCTCCCGAATGTGCGCCGACTGGGAAACTACCTGTTCAGCACGGCACTCACCTACTCGCTGCAGGCGAAGCGCATTGTAGACTACGCCACGCGCGAGTCGGGCTATGGCCGCTTCTGCATTCTCCATCCGGATACCATATATGGTCGAGAGCTCGCGCGGCTGTTTGCCCAAGAAGTACAGAAGCGCGACGGCGAAATTATCGCGATCGAATCCTATAAGGAAGGCGATACTGATTTCGGCCCCCAACTCAAGCGTCTGAAGGCCGAAGACTTGAAGAAGTACGGCACCGCCATCCCGATCGAACCCACGCAGGATGGGAAGATCCCAGGAAAACGAACCAAGCAAGTGTTTTACACGCCCGGGTTCGATGCGGTCTTTCTGCCGGGTCGCCATGCTGAGGTGGGGCTCATCGCGGCACAGTTAGCGTTCCACGATATGAAAGTCCCTTTGCTCGGAGGCAACGGTTGGAACTCAGCCGATTTTGCACGACTGGCGGATCACACTATCGACGGCGGCGTGTTTGTGGACGGGTTCTTTGTCGACAGCCCGATGGCAAGCGTGCAGGATTTTGTCGAGCACTACCAGCGACGATTTCAGTCCAAACCATCGTTGTTTGCCGTTCAGGCCTACGATGCTACCCGCCTGGTGTTGGAAGCTGTTCGCAAGGGCGCCGGCTCAGGCGAAGCCATACGCGATTATTTCCTGATGCAACATGATCTGCCCACACTGGGAGGACCTGCCGGGTTCGATCCGGATGGCACGTTGAACCGCCGGGTCTTTGTCATCCAGGTAAAACAAGGTAAGTTCGTCCAACTGCAATAACAAGAAGCGAGAGGAATCGGCGGGTCATGAATTCATTGTCGCAAATACTCCATACGCTGTCGTATATGGCTCTTCCCCTGTTGCTGGCCATGGTGCTCCATGAATATGCGCACGGATGGGTGGCCAATCGGTACGGCGACTCCACCGCTCGGATGCAGGGGCGGTTGACGTTGAATCCACTGGCGCACATTGATCTTTTCGGGACGATCATTCTCCCTCTCATCTGTCTTCTGACACCGGGGGGATTCTTTCTCGGGTGGGCGAAGCCCGTGCCGATCAATCCCAGCCAGCTCCGCGATCCCCGCCGGGATATGGCGCTCGTCGCCGCCGCCGGACCGGGCATGAATCTGGTGCTTGCCGTGGCGAGCGCGCTTCTGCTGAGTGTCATTTTGGCGATCGACCCGTCGCTGGCCACTTCCTGGCCGCCACAGCCGGGGCAGGAGCCGCGTCACGATCTACTCGGCATGCTGTTGCTGCCCCTTGCCGCGATGGCGTTGTATTCCGTATTCATCAACATTCTGCTCATGGCCTTTAATCTGATTCCCATCCCGCCGTTAGACGGCGGGCGAATCCTGACCAGTCTGCTTCCCGCGCAGTCCGCTCTGACTTTGGCCAGATTGGAGCCTTACGGGATGATGATCATCGTAGGACTTATTCTGTTGGATCCCCAGATTCACGTGATAGGAACGATCACCGGCACGTTAGTCAGAAGTATGGCCGGCAAGTTGCTCACGACGGTGTTGAGCTGACCATGACGATACCACGCAAACGGGTCTTAAGCGGCATGCAACCCAGTGGCCTCCTTCACCTCGGCAACCTGCTGGGGGCCCTCGACAACTGGAAAGCTCTGCAAGACCAATATGAATGCTTTTTCTTCGTCGCCGATTGGCACGCGCTCTCAACAAATTACGCGGATACGAGCCGCATCAAGGAATTTGTACGGGAACTGCTGATCGACATGCTCGCGGCGGGCATCGATCCCAAACGGGCCACGGTCTTCGTGCAGTCACGCATCCCGGATCATGCCGTCCTGCATCTCCTCTTCTCGATGATCATCCCGATATCCTGGCTCGAACGGAATCCGACGTACAAAGAGAAACAGGAAGAAATCAAAGAGCGTGACCTGAGCACCTACGGATTTCTGGGCTATCCGGTGCTGCAGGCCGCAGATATCTTGATCTACAAACCAGATTTCGTGCCGGTGGGGAAAGATCAACTCCCGCATCTCGAACTCACGCGAGAACTAGCTCGGCGATTCAATAGCTTGTATAGACCGGTTTTCCCGGAACCCATGGAACATCTCACGCCGTTCCCGAAAGTGCTGGGAACGGACGGCCGGAAGATGAGCAAAAGCTACGGCAACACCATCAACCTCTCAGATGCTGAACCGATCGTGCGCCAAAAACTCAAAACGATGGTGACCGATCCCGCGCGCGTCAGGCGATATGATCCTGGAAACCCCGATGTGTGCCCGGTCTACGACTTCCATAAAATCTTCTCGCCTCTGCCAATCATCGAGCAAGTGAACCGCGAATGCCGCACGGCCGCGATTGGCTGCATCGACTGCAAGAAACTCGTCGCCGATCGCATCGTGGATCGACTCACACCGATCTGGGAAGCACGGGCCGCCTTGACCAAGAGTCCGGACCAGATCGAAGACATCGTCCGGGACGGCACCCTCCGAGCCTCGGCGGTTTCTCACCAAACGCTTGCCGAAGTGAACGAGGCCATGAGAATCTAGGCCATCATGGAGGTCGGCGCATGAAGAACCACGAAATGGAAATCAAGGCACTCATGCTGGCGGCTGTACTCTTGTCCGCAGGATGCGCCACCACGATGAATTCAGATCACCAGTCGGTCACTATTTTTTCCAGCCCTCCTCAAGCCCAAGTGACAATCGACGACCTCATCCATGTCACCACACCGGGCACAGTCTCGCTGAATCGGAAAGCCGATCATGTGGCGATGGTCGAGCGAGAAGGCTACGAACCGGCGACGATGACAATCGAGCGCGGTATGAGCCTATGGGTGATCGGCGACATCTGGTGCGTAATTTTTGTGGTGAACTGCATCGCCAAGGACCGGCGCGACGGCGGCTACTGGACGTTCGATGACGAGGTGACCGTCACGCTGACCCAACGCGCGACAGCCGACTCCTCTGCCTCAAAGTCTCCATGACCATGCAGTAGAGACCACGATGTGCTACGCTGCAGCGTGCAGACCACATTGTTTTCACTCCTGCTATTCTTCTCTCTATTCTTGGTTGGGATCCTGAGCCGTGCCTCTGCGGAACCACCCTGCGACAAATACCCAAGCCCCAAGCAATCGAAGTGCGAAGCCATGTGGAAACAACTCAATGCCGAAAGCGTGAACGAAGTGGCGCGGTTCGGATTGGCTCAACAGCAGCGTCGAGACGAAGGTAAGATTACGGCTGAACAACACCTTCAGGAAAATATGGCGTTCATCAAAGAATCCACCGATAAGCGGCTGAAGTTGCTCGGCGACAAAATGGGCAAGGAGTAGATCTTTATAAAGTCTGTGGTTTCGGTTCTTGCAGCACCTTCCCTGCCGAGTCCAGCAAATCCCGTCCCACAATGATCGGCGCCTTGAAGTGAACCGCCAAGGCGATGGAGTCGGACGAACGACTGTCGAATACTTTTGTCTGATCCTTGAAGGTCACCGTCAAAGCGCCAAAGTACGTGCCTTCCTTCAGCGTGATGACCGTCTGGGTCACTTTTCCGCCGAACGTCTCCAGAATCGTATGCATCAAGTCATGGGACATGGGGCGTGGAAGTTTTTCTCCAGTGAGCGCTCCTTGGATGGAAGCAGCGACCGTCGCGTCCACGAAAATAGGGACGATCTTTCCTTCCGCTTTCAGCAGGACCACCGGGCCATGGTCGGACAGTCGAACCTGCACGTCGGCAATCGTGACCTGCGACGGAGGGAGAGACGAGGGTTCGCTCTGGACTGGCATGACCGCTCGCGGCAGAACGAGGATCAGCACAACGAGCACTGTGCCCTGCATCAACCGGCCGAGATGGTACATAGATGCCTCCTTCTGCTGAGCCTCGCCACAATCTATTAAAATCACATGACGCGCATGAAGGCGTGACGCACAGTCACGCGTGCACGAATGGATTCGACGCCTTCTCCGCTCCAATGAGCGTCTCCGGTCCATGGCCCGTCACGACACAGGTGGTTTCATCCAGCGTGTAGAGTCGTTCACGTATCGACTGTTCGATCGTGTCATAATCCCCTCCCCACAAATCGGTCCTGCCGATGCCGCCCCGGAACAACGTGTCGCCGGCCAGGAGCAGCTTCTCCTCGGCAAAATGAAAACTCATCGAACCCGGAGTATGCCCGGGTGTGTGCAGGGCTCTGCCTTCCAGCCCGCCTACTATGATCTTCTCGTCGTCCTGCATCCAGTAATCAGGTAGCGGAACGGCGACGTACGGCACACCGAACATCCGGCACTGCACTTCCAGCATCTCCCACAAGGAGCGATCGGCAGGATGCAAGCACAAGGTGGCGCCGGTCGCTTTCTTCATTTCGCCTGCAGCGAGAAAGTGATCGAAATGAGCATGCGTATGGAGAATGCTGAACACGGTCAGACCGAGTTCCTGCACCTGTCGCAAAATGGATTGATGGGCTCCTCCAGGATCGACGACAAGGGCGCGCTTTGTCACTGGATCTCCAATGATCGAACAATTGCAGCCCAGTGGTGGAACTGGAAACGTTTTGCGGATCATGAGAGATTTTCCTTCTTGTGATGATCGATCGAGCGCCTCGAAGAATACATTCGCAACTCAGCGCTCGGCCGGTTCTGACCCAGCCGGGCGGGCGATCCACAAGACATCCGTGTCCAGGATTTGCCAGTCTTTGCCGGGTCGGGTTAACCAAAACAGAAACCCCGCGCCGGTCCCATCCGGTCGAGGATTTTCCACATAGACCAACGCTTGATCGCGGCGGGAGGCAAAGGCCACACGCGAAAACCCAAGCCGGATCATGAGGGGCGGTCCATCTTGCGCCAGCGTGCTCCTCGAGTCATGCGCCGGAACCGCGAGTGATACCTCCGGCTCTTCAACGCCCTCGCCGGTCACGAATCGATAGCGCACGCCGAAGTTGAATCGCGCATCCAGCCTGGACGCACGATGGTTTTTCAGCACAAAATCCACCACGACATCCGGCGCCAGCCGTCCATCGAAGAATTGCTTGGCCACAAACGTGGCTCGCGTGAATGGTTTTTCCTGGTCAGGATGCAGTCGCGTGGCCGTCATTCGTTCGATCATGACCAACTGTGTCTCCGACGTCAGAAACTTAGTCGCCACTATGAGATCGTATATCGGATATTCTTCTGGTGAAACCGGCTCCGGTTTATCGAAGGAAGGCGTCTGCGATGCGGCAAGCCCTGAAGCGAAGACACCCACCAGGACGAGGAGGACGAAACAGATTGTAAACCGGCGAGTCATACGATGAGAGTAGCGCGCCAGGCATCCAAGGTCAAACATCGAGAAAACATCGTGATAGACAAGACCCGGAGAAGCATGGATAATCGGCCAAACTTTCGACGAGGTGTGGTCTTGATCAGGAATTCACGACGTGTGGTCACAATCATGTGTGTGGTCTCATGGCTGAGCACGTCGGGTTGCCAGCCGGACGAATCTCCGTTCAAGGCGGAGTCGGAAAATCTCCGCAAGCAAATGACGAAACAGGAATCGGTGGTGACGTCCCTGCAAGAAGGCAACAAAGTGATGCAGCAGCAGATCGACCTACTCAATCACGAGCTGCGGGACGCGAAGAAGGACGCGGAGAAAGCGCAGGCTGATGCAAAGATCCTGACCCAACAGTTGGAAAGCCAACTGGTGCAAACGAAGAAACTCACCGCCGAAGTCCAACGGACAGCGGCGACGAAGGCGCAGGCGTCGGAGACGCTGCATGTCGAAGACAAAGGCAGTCAAACTGAAGAACTGCCGAGGCCGCTCGCGGTGGTGTCCAAAGCCGTCGAAGAAGCATTGGCCAGGAATGGCTACCGCGTGAGGGTCAGCGTCAAGACCGATCAGAAGGCTATCTATGTGACGGAGCGAAAAGTATCGTCGCCGGCCTCACTAGAAGTGTCCGGCTTTCGAAATCAGTACGTGGTCTCGCTTCAAGCGCTCCCTTCCAACGTCACCAGATTGAGCGTCAAGGCAGAATTTGAAAAGCTCGCGCAAGGAAATCGGGTCCTGCCCATCAGTCCAGACGAGACGTCTGAAATCGAGCGCCGGCTGATCGGAGAGATCAACAAGACTCTTGCCGCGCCGGCCAAAGCGTGATCCACACACAGCGGGCCATGCGGGGCCGTGGCGGCTTCACCCTTTCGATCCTTAGTGTTGTTGCACTGTTGTGGTCGATCGCCGCTGCGAACGCTGCAGACCCTTCACGATCAACCGAACTACCCCGCCATCTCGCGGCCATTGCCGCCTTCACCCGCCCGTCGCCGCTGGTGTCGATCCCGGAGGGTTGGTTCCTCATGGGAACGGTACGCAAGGACGACGACCCCTATGGGCTGGAAACCCAGTTCGATGACACGGAACTGCCGCAGCGCAGAATTTGGCTTGATGCGTATGCGATCGATCGCGACGAAGTGGCCATCGCGGAATACCTTGCGCATCTTCGCCGACAGCGTCGTGAGCCACCGGACGAGCTCCAACGTTTGATTTGGCATCTCATCACCGTCCATCTGATGCCGGATGTCGTGATGGCGAGCTGGCCGGCGCTCTATGTCACCTGGGCAGACGCGGTTGACTTCTGTCGGGCAAAAGGGATGCGGCTGCCGGCTGAAGCTGAATGGGAAAAAGCCGCACGAGGGATCGATGGGAATCTGTTTCCGTGGGGACGTGCGGCCCCGGAACCAGGTACGGCCGTGTTCGGGCAATACCACGTCCATGAGATTCCCCTGGTCGCGGCGGTGAACGGCGGAGAGGAAGGTCGTAGTCCGTACGGCCTGCACCACATGGCAGGAAATGTCGCCGAATGGGTGCAGGATTGGTTCGGCTTCGATTACTATGCCATCATGCCGGACCGTAATCCTCCGGGACCTCCCAGCGGCCGCTATAAAGGCGTGCGGGGAGGCTCCTGGAAGAGCAACCCGATGATGCTACGCACGGCAACCCGCGGTGGGTCCGCGCCGGAGCAAAGGACAGCGACCATAGGTTTCCGTTGCGCCCACTCTGTCCACTAGTCTGACGTCGCAATCAAAGAAACCGCCTCTCCTTGTACTCTCTGAACTGGTAAAATAACGCCGATGACCTGCCTGATTGCAAACCACACCCGCCACAGAAATAATCCCGGCGACGCCGCTTCCTAGCTCGGAGATGACAACGTGTTGTGGAAAGCCGCTATCAGAATCCCTCACCGGCAATGTTTCTCCTGCGCCTCACGGCGGCGAGCAGTGGCTCAATGATACGCGCAAGTAGTGGTCCGAGCACGGCGAGCAACAACACATAGGCGGCCGACAGCGGTCCCAATCGCGGCTCTAATCCCGCGCCCACTCCCAAGCCGGCGATCACAATCGAGAACTCACCGCGCGCCACCAATGCAGCTCCCGCACGTAACTGCCCCTGTGTATCGACTCCGGCGCGCCGCGCCGCCCACCAGCCTGTCAGGATCTTTGTCAGCACGGTGACAAGCCCCAGCCCTACGGCCAGTAACAGCACCGGCTGCAAGGTCGTGGGGTCGATCTGCAAGCCGAAGAAGAAAAAGAACTGCGCGGCAAAAAGATCACGCAACGGCCCGATCAGGCGATGCGCCTGTTCGGCGATGGGACCCGACAGGGCAATGCCGACGAGAAACGCCCCCACCGCCGACGAGACCTGCAACCGTTGCGCCACGCCTGCCACAAGAAGCACGGCTCCGAACGTCGTCAGTAAGATGATCTCGTCCGATTGATGAGCAGCAAACCGGCT
>JBQTHT010000111.1:0-4449 GCA_052389595.1 Nitrospiraceae bacterium | reverse complement strand
GGATTGTTCCCCTCGGAAGTTGATTTCAGCTGCCAATATCGCCGTAGATGGAAGGTCCCGTTGCACCAAATGCCAATGTGGGCAGGGGGAATCTCCTGAATCCCCTCGTAGATCGTCTGGGGCCCAGGCACATACTTGAATGTAAAGTAGTCAGACAGTGCTCGCAGGTTGATTGTGCGTCTGAAGCCTTCCACCGCGAGCAGACATTTCAGTTCGGAACCGAAATAGAGCGTTCTTCCCTGTTGCCAATAATAATACGGCTTGATCCCAAGCCGGTCCCGGCCGAGCAACAGCTTTTTCTGACGATCATCCCAAATTGCAAAGGCGAACATGCCCCGCAGATGAGAGACACACTCGTCTCCAAAGTCCTCGTAGAGGTGGACGAGGCACTCTGTATCTGAAGAGGTTAAGAGTTGATGTCCTCGCTTCTCGAGATCCTGTCGTAGCTCGCGATAATTATAGATTTCGCCATTGAAGACAACCCACACCGTTTTGTCTTCGTTGTGGATCGGCTGTTTTCCAGCGTGCACGTCGATAATCGCTAGGCGTCGCATGCCCAGACCAACGCAATCCCCGAAGTAGAACCCGTCGTCATCTGGACCTCGTCTGGTGATCAGCGCACACATCCGTCGTATGAGCGCCTGATCGATCGCTCGGACATCTGGATTGACGGCTCCGACAATACCGCACATTGGTGCCTCAACGATTCGTCTGGTGCGAGGAAGTCGCTGCCCGGGATATTCGTCCCCAATGCCTCCGACCGTATCCCAGCATTCCCAACAGTTCGATGGCGAGACGCCATGGCAGAAACACAGGAATGAGTAACAGTCCGGCTAGGGCTTTACTCGGCGCCTCCGTGGAAAACACCCCCAGCACGAAGTAGCTCGCGATTGCAATTAGAAGCGCTGCAGACCAGTCGAACGTAAATCCCCAGACTGGATCGCCGGAGTTCAACCAACTCCCAGCTACGCACAGAATTGCGAGTGACGCCTGGCTGGAGTAGTTCGGCGCAACGAGAGTCACCGCTGCATCTATCAGTGACAAAGATCCGGTGCGAACCCCCTTCGTCATGAGAGCCCATACTTTGCTCCCCATGATGGCATATCGACCGCTCGCCCATCTCAGCCGCTGACGCGAAGCCTGCCTCAGGTTCTGGGACTCCTTCGCAAAGGTTTTCGCCAAGGGATTGAAGTAGATCTTCTCTTCCCCTAGTAAAAGCTCGGCTGAGAATTCCCAATCTTCTCCAACCGAAAAGGCGGTCCATCCGAACTGCTCAAGGGCGTTCGCTCCGAAACACATTCCTGTACCCGTTAGCATTCCCGGTAATCCGAGTACAGTTTTCCCAGTATAATAGCGACCATTCCGTAGAACGCCAGTGACAGCGATGATGCGTGTGAACGGGCTCGCCCATGGGTTAGAGATGTAGTTATAGCCTTGTTGAACTCGGTGGCCCATTTGGAATTCCGCATTGAAGGCCGATAGGAGCTGACGGTCGGCAAGCGTATCAGCATCGACGATGACAACGGCGTCGAAGGCTATTTGAGCGTTTCTTTCCTCTTGAATACCCCAGGCAAGGGCTGCCCCTTTTCCCGGTTGGCCGTCAAACCGCTCCAGACAATGGGCTCTCCAGCTTTTTGCGACGGCAGCCGTTCCATCGGTACAACGATCGGCAACGACGAGGACTCGGTAGCGATCGCTCGGATAATCCAAGTTTTGCAGACTCTCTAGCGTACTCGCGATCCCGACCTCCTCGTTGTGTGCTGGGATCAGCACAAGGAACTGAGTCTGTTTGTCTTTTGAGCATGCCGTGGAAGATCGATAGAAAAATGAGCTTACCGCGAGGAACCACTGGTAGAGGACGAGTATCGTGAGGGGAAACAATATGAGAAGCAGAACGAGGCCGACAATGGTATTCATATATAGACTAACGATGATCAGACTGCTGCAAAGCCAGATGTTTATCCTCGGAGCCTTCTATACATGGGGCAAGCTTCGCGATTCCCGAAGTATCGTACGGGAACACACTGAAAACTTTGGCCACGTTGATGGCAGGTTTGCCGGGGCGAAGCACCTTTTGTAGAAGAATCGCCAGCCATGAGATCGGCACTAACACAAAGGCCGGGAGCCAGATGACGGTGAGGTCGGGATTGGCCTTTATAAGATGATCCAGGAGATCGCGCTTGGTCGGGGAAACTGGATCCAGCAGATTCAAGGGGCTAGGCACACTGTCCCAGGTGTCTGTCATCCATGCCATGAATCGCCCGCAAAAGCCCACATCTACCACTCCAAGTTTATCGCTGGGCCTACCGACGGCCACGAAGAAGTTGCCTAGTCGCTTGCCGAGACGTCCGGGTGGATCGAAATCCCGATAGTCCACCAGGGCTCCGGGTCGAACGACCTTCACCGAGACATTGAGTTCCTTTCCTAGCCGCACCGCGAGTCGTTCCGATTCCAGTTTGCCCCACACATAGGGACCTGATCCCTTGCTGTTTGGCTCCAACGGATGATTGTCCCCGATCGGCGCACCCGTTCCTTGGGCCAGCACGGCCAAGCTGCTCACATGAATGAAATGCGTGATGCCTGCCACCGCCGCTCCCCGGACCATCTGCTCGGTCGCCTCCAGCGAATTGCGGTGATGCTCTTCCCACCCTCCCGCCGTTTCGGCTGCTGCGTGAATGACCGTGTCCACTCCTTTGAAGAGGTGTGACACCGCTCCAGAAGCAACATCCGTCACAATATATTCCACGCCCGCAATCCGCTCCCACGGCGATGGCTCGCGGCGAGCTACCACGCGGACAGGACGGCCGCACGTCAGAAGCGCGCGCACCACCTCTCGTCCCAGGAACCCGGTCCCTCCGGTCACGAGGACACCTCGGCTATCCACCGATCTTGGTGCAGCCATAGTCAAGGCCTTGGCCTCCCCCACCCGGAGAGCCTGCGCTACCTGCTCGCAGATGCGCACGGTCTCCAGCAAACTCTCAGGGGAGAGCGGGGATGGGGTGCCGGTTCGCACAGACTCATAGAAGGCGGAGAAGAGCTCCGCCAGTCCTGGGTAGCTGCGCCGATTCTTGAGAAAACGGCGAGCCATCGCGGACGTGGTGTCTGTCAGGAGTTGCCACGCCTGTTTGTAAGGGGCGATCAACTTGTCGATGCCCGACGAGCCAGGGCCTATGGCCCGCTGGGTGGTGCTCCGCACATAGTCGGCAAAGAGCGACCCGTTCCGGCCAACCACCCGCAGATAGCTCTCAACAGGACGGCCCTCGAGGGTCACGACCAGCGTACCTGTCACTCCACCCCTGCGCACGAGGGCGTGCACCGTTCCCGCTTGGTTCACCTCGAGTGACAGTAGCTTGACCAGTCCCTCGCCGGCCTGGTCGAGGATCTGCAGCAGCAGATATACGGGGTGTGGCAGAATATCGAGCAGTTGATGGTCCGCACGGAGCACGGAGCGGCCCCCCGGCGCGTGCCGGACCGTCCGAAAGGAGAAATAGCTTTCCACGTGCACGACCTGGCCGATCGAAGGTAAATATTGCGTCAGCATCCGAGTCGGTGGCTCGTAAAGCAGCTGGTGACCGGCACAGACTAGGAGGCCCTTCGCGCCCGCGTCGTCCAAGATCTGTTGCGCGTCATCAACTCGCTCCGCGAAGGGCTTTTCCACATAGATGTGGCTACCCGCCTTCAGCGCCAATCGAGCCAGCGAGGCGTGGGAGGCCGGAGGAGTACAGATATGCACCACGTCGGGTCGTTCGCCGGCTAGGAGTTCCTCTGGCGTTCCGAAGCTCTTGATCCCCGGCACAATTCTTCGCATCGCGGCAGTGGCAGTATCCGAAGGATCCGCTACAGCGACCAGCTCGACGTCAGGGCATCTTAAAATTGCGCGGGCATGGTGCTGCGCATGGCGGCCGGCACCGATGAGCGCGACCCGAAACGGGCGGATTTGTGAGACTGTGAGATTAGGGTTTGCCACGAGCCGTATCTTGTTCAGTTTTCGGCATCCGGCATCCAGCCTTGCGTCCGATGTGCATCGCAGACACTGAAGATATTATGGTATTGTTCACCCAAGATAAACGGAAAGTGCACCCGAGCAATTCCTTCATAGCCAACAACGCCTATCTTCATTGACTTCTCCCGTTATATGCAAGCTCGTGGTACAACTTTGCTACTTTATCCGCCATCATAGCCGAAGCAAATTCTTTTTCGACTCTTTGCCTTCCTGCTGCGCCTAGACATCTCGCCAATTCGGGGTTCTCCATCATCGATTGACAACCTTTAGCCAGTTCCTGATCCATACCCGGCGCTACCAGGAGGCCACTGATGCTGTGTTCGACGACCTCCGGGATGCCTCCTACTCGACTGGCTACGATTGGCCGAGCGGCAGCCATTGCCTCAAGTAGTGCCATCGGAATACCTTCGTTTAAAGAAGGCAAGACGAAGATATCCATTGCATGG
>JBQTHT010000110.1:0-5237 GCA_052389595.1 Nitrospiraceae bacterium | reverse complement strand
TACCTCGACGATCTCGCGGAACCTGGTGGTGACGACGAACGGAGCCCTGACACAGAGTGGCGCCTTGGTGGTGACAGGCACCACGGCTCTGGCTGCAGGGGCGGGCAACAACATCACGCTCAGTAACCCCGGGAACAACTTCACCGGCGCCGTCTCGGTCGCGACTGCAAACAATGTCACCCTGCGCGATACCAATGCCCTCGTGCTCGGCACGTCGACCGCGTCCGGAGACTTCAACGTGGTAGCAGGCGGTGCGATCCAGGACGGTGACGGAACCGCCATCAACATCACCGGTACGACGGTCAGTCTGACGGCGGGCACTGGAGTGGGAACCGTCGCTGATCCCCTCGAGATCAACGTGAGCACCCTGAACTCGACGAGCGGTTCTGGAGGAATTTTTGTCAGCGAGATCGATGCAATGACGCTCGGAACGATCCTGACCAGCGCTGGAAATGTGGCTATCAGCAATGGTGCCGGAGACATCACGATCAATTCCGTGACGGCGACGACCGGAGGGGTGGACGTAACTTCGGCAGGATCGATTCTCAGCGGAGGAGCCGGGCCCCATCTGACAGCCGGCGCCAGTTCCACGCTTCAGGCTCTTAACGGCGTGGTCGGGACCGTGGCTGCGCCGATTAATGCAGCCATCAATCCCGGTACGCTGAGCATCAGGGCGACCGGAGCGGTGAGCGGTGTTTCCGGATTCTTGACGGGTACTGTGCTTCCCAGCAATCAACTGACTCTCTTGAATGTTCCCCCCGGACTCGTGTGCATTAATGGATGGCCCATCGTGGCCAACCCCTTCTCTACTGTAGGACTTCTCGGAGCCGGCACATTTGTGTACCTGAATCGCGATGCGGTCATCCCTAATTATTACGGTGAACCTTCCGGAGCCACCGTGCTCACCAACGTGAGCGCTATGTACGTCCCTGACTCGGTGGTCGCAGCGTCGGCAACGACTATTTCAGGAGACAGTGCCGTGAGCGTGGCGCGCGCAGTTCCCCCCTGCACACCTGCGCTCAGTTGCCTTCCGCACAGAGACGTCTCTGCCTCACCATCCGACGCCGAGAATCCTGCAGCCAGATAATCAAGTATTGACCGGCGCACCGGCGACCACACGCGCCATAAATAAGAGTGACCATGGTTGAAACCACCGTGATATCTGTGACTCCTATCTTCCCCTCGACGCGCCTCCCCAACACGTCGACGAGGAAACTGTCCCGCTTGCGGTCTCTGTCATAGCGGTCCTCCTCGCCGAGCAGACACCGATTGATACCAAGGCGCATGGGAGTAGCGGGATGGCGAAGTCCGCCTTATCGTTTAACGGTCTTGACCCTGGACGTTTCGGATAGCCAGAGAAGGCTGGGGAATAGGATGCTCCAGAGCGGCGCAAGCAGGAGAAGGCTTTCCGGAAAGCTGTGGGATATGCGGAGCGCTCCCAATCTATCCCCGGCATAATAGCTGATGGGGCCGAACACGCCGCCGAGAGCCGCGGCCAAACCCCACCGGCCGGACAGCCAATTCAGGGAGCGTTGGAGAGCACTGGCGAAGATGAACCACAGGGCGATGAGCCAAGGCGGACAGAGCCAGCTGGGCAAAAGATGGTCCTGAAACCTGAACAGCCCGAGTGCCGTGAGCGTCGTATCGACAAGAATGCCGACCATGCCCACTGTGAGTATTGAACGGGCAGCGAGCCGCGGGGCAACCGAGAACCCTAAATGGAGACTCAATAAGATGACCGCTGCGGCGGGGCCCAACAGAGGCCATCCCTTGCCGGCTCCGAGCACGCAGGCGACCCACCCGATCTGAAACCCGACAAAGTGCATGACGTGGGCGTTATCGGAGAATCTCACCATGATGGGCCGTCCGCCGACCTACGGCATGTGGAAAGGAGCAGAGGAAACCCGATACAGAGGTTTGACGAACAGCATGTGCACGTTGCTGATGGAGCGCTCGATAAATCCGCCCTCGCAATAGCAAAAGTAGTAATCCCACAGACGGACGAACTCTTCAGAGAATCCGAGCTGCCTGATCTGCCCGACATTCGCCATGAGTCCCCTTCTCCATTCTCTCAGGGTCGGCGCATAATGGGCGCCGATGTCTTCAAGATGAAAGAGACTGAAATCCGTCGTCCGCGAGACCGCCCGACACATGGCGCCGATGGAAGGAATACAGCTCCCCGGGAAGATATGACGTTGAATGAAATCAACGGACCGTGCGGCGCGTTCATACAACCGATCTTCGATCGTAATCGCTTGAAGCAACATCATGCCGGTAGGTTTCAGGAGATTACTGCAAGCGGTGAAATACGCGTCGTAGAATTGATGGCCCACCGCCTCGATCATTTCGATCGAGACAATCTTGTCGAACACCGTCCCCAGCTTATGAAGATCCCGATAATCCTTGAGGAGAACGGTGACGCGGTCGGCGACTCCCTTATCCGCCACCAGGCGAACAGCGTACTCGTATTGTTTGCGGGATATGGTGGTCGTCGTCACGTGGCAACCGTAGTGTACGGCCGCATGGACCGCGAAGCCACCCCAGCCCGTTCCGATCTCGAGCAAATGATCCTCCGATGACAGCCTGAGCTTTCGGCAAATCCGATCCAACTTGGCCACTGATGCATCCTTGAGGGTTGCATCTGCGTGGTTAAAAAAGGCGCAAGAATACATCATCGTCTTGTCCAAGATGAGACCAAAAAATTCGTTCCCCAAATCGTAGTGGGCGGCGATATTGCGACGGCTGCCGGTTCTTGTATTGCGTCGAAGCCGGTACAGCATCCGCTGGAGGGGGGCGATCATCGTCGCCCACCCGTGGTCCATCCCATCAAGCACCTCGCGGTTCAGCACGAAGATGCGGACGACGGTCGTAAGGTCGTCGGATGACCACTGGCCACGACTGTAGCTTTCTCCCACTGCGATCGTTCCCCCGAAGGCCATATCGACATAGCAGGCAGGGTCGTGCACGATGATCGTTGCCTTGAGCGCGCCGGGTGTTTCCAAGGAACCGAAGGAGATCCTGGCGTCCCCTTCGACTACAGTAATCACTCCTTGCTTGAGGGCTTTGAGTCGCGCGAACAGCAGCCCGCGGGCGATCCGATGAGCGACTGGGCGCACTCGGCCAGCCGTGAACAGCTCTCGCTGCGAATCGAAGAGAGGCATGTGCAGGCCATCGCTCCTATCGTTCATGCGACTGTGTCTCCCGTCGCGTGTCGCGACGCCTCCTTGTTGGGATGTGGATAGTAGGGACAGCGATGCCACCACAGGCGCAGAGCTTGGAAATGAATGGCGGCGATCACTTTCGCCGTCATCAATGGATATTGCATTAACATCCGTGCGAGCGCGGGAGCAGTCAGTTCTCTGCGATGAAGAGCCATCGTCGCGTCGAAAAACTTTTCTCCTCGCTTGAGGTTCTGCATGTGAATCGCCATCTGATTGGTAGGTTTTGTAAAGCTCCAGTCATAGCCGACGTCCATGTCCATGAAGGGGGAGACGTGAAAGGCCTTATCGAACCGATACCTCTTCCGTGAACCTGTCGCCTCATTCTGCCTCTCTCCCAGCACGTAACAATGTTGTTCACCCCAGGGCGTGTTACGGACTTCGGCCACGACGGTTTCGATCTTCGCGCCTGTTGGATCGTAACAATAGTAAACACTGACCGGATTGAAGCAGTACCCGAAATAGCGCAGATGCGTCAGCAGGTGGATCGGGCCCTGCGGCCTCGCGCCGAGACGCTCCTGAACGAGATCTCGAATCGCCTGGTCGAGCGGGACATTCGGATTCCCGTAGTGATCGCGACGGCGGAACCAAGCCAGATTGAACCGGGCGCTGGACCAGAGCCATCGGCCCTCGAACAGGGTGGGCAATTCCTCCAAGTCCAGATACATCATGAACAGGGTGTACTGAAAGGCCACGTGGGCCGGGCTGAATCGCCGGTGTCGAACCTTCCCTTCATAGATGCAACTGTTCATGACGACAGGTCCTTATCGAAAAGCCGACACACGGCCAGCGCGCTCTTCACACCGTCTTCATGGAATCCATAGCTCCAGTAGGCGCCGCAATAGGAGGTCCGATTCACTCCATTGATCTCATGATGCCGTTGCTGCGCAGCCACAGCGGCCGAAGTGAAGCTGGGATGGTGATAGGTGATGCGTTCGATGATTGTGGATGGATCGATGTCGTCGGACCGATTGAGCGTCACACAGAATTCTTTCGGTGCCTGAATGCCCTGCAACTGGTTCATGTGGTAGGTCACCGCAACCCGATCCTTACCGGTCTTGAGGATGTGATAGTTCCAGCTTGCCCAGGCCAGCCGGCGTGTCGGCAACAGCGACGCATCCGTATGGAGCACCGCTTCGTTTTCCTGATAGGGAATGGCACCGAGAATCTCTCGTTCCTGTCGAGTCGGGTGCTTCAGCAGACTAAGCGCCTGATCACTATGGACCGCGAGAATGACGTGATCGAACTGTTCCCTCCGACGCTGAACTTGTCCGATTGCGACCCATTCATCCGACGCGATCTCCACTGCCTCCGCGGTGCGAACAATAGAGCGGACCGGGGAATTGAGCCTGATGCGGTCACGGAGCGGCCGCGTGAGCGCCTTCACGTATTGATAGGAACCGCCTTTGACGACGCGCCACGTAGGACGATTGTCCACGGATAACATCCCGTGGTTGTGGAAGAACTGCACAAAGAAGTGAGCCGGGCAGGCTCGCACGGTCTCGGTGCTGGCCGACCAGATCGCGGCGCCCATCGGCAGGATGTAGTAGCGGATGAACTCGTCCGAATAGCGCTGAGTTTGCAGATATTGGCCGATCGTCGGCCCGTCGCCGGGCTCGTGTAACAGAGCCGGCGCTTCGCGGTTGAACCGCACAATGTCCCGAACCATCCGACAGAACGAGGGACGAAACAGGTTTGTCCGCTGGGCAAACAGGCTATTGATCGTCGTCCCGTTATATTCCAAACCCGTGTGTTCGCAGCGCACACTGAAACTCATCGTGCTCGGCTGCGACGCGACGTTGAGTCGATCGAGCAGCGTGATGAAATTGGGATAGGTCCAGTCGTTGAATACAATGAAACCGGTGTCGATCGGGTAGACCATGCCGTCCAGATCCACTTCGATCGTGTTCGTATGACCGCCGATAGAGGAGTTGGCCTCGAACAGCGTGAGGTTGTGGTCGTGATGCAGCAGAGGGGCGGCGACCAATCCTGAGATGCCGGTGCCGACGATCGCGATCT
>JBQTHT010000109.1:0-10798 GCA_052389595.1 Nitrospiraceae bacterium | reverse complement strand
TGTCCCATAAAGAAAAGCGGAGTTTCGGGAGCCAATAACCACAGACCCGCCAAGGCACGATAGCGAGCCGGATCGGTCGCGGACGGCGTGCGCGTTCCATGCAAGGTGTTGGCGACCTGATCGTGGTTTTGGATGAAAAACACAAACGACTCCGCCGGTTCATTCGTGACCACGCCACCGCGTGGCTTTTGTTGCCAGTGGTAGCGCTGTCCTTGGTACAGAAATCCGCATTTGACCGCCGAGATGAACTCTTGCGCCGCGCCGCGATAGTCGGTGAAGTACGCCTCTCGCCGCCCCATCAACGCTACATGCGTCGAATGATGAAAATCCTCGCTCCACACGGCATCCAGGCCCCACCCGCCTTTCTCAACGGACGTGATCGCGCGGATATCTTGCGATTCGTTCTCCGCAATGAGGATAATCGCGCGCGATCCGGCGGCGGCTCGTGTCCGCTCCGACAATTCGGCTAAGACATGCACGGGGCCGGCATCATGAATGGCCTGAGTCGCGTCCAGCCGCAGTCCGTCGCAATGAAACTCCGCGATCCAGTAACAGGCATTGCGGATGAAGAATTCTCGGACCCCTCGCGAACCGGGCCCATCGTAATTCAACGCTTTGCCCCATTCGTTCGCATATCGATCGGTGAAATAGTCATCGGCAAACGCCGGCAGATAATTGCCGTCCGGTCCGATGTGGTTGTAGACCACATCGAGAATCACTCCCATGTTGCGCCCATGTGCCGCATCGACAAATCTCTTCAGCGCCTCGTGGTCGCCATAGCCGTGCGCCGGCGCATAGAGATCGACTCCGTCGTAGCCCCAATTCCAACGGCCCGGACATTCCACGACCGGCATCAGTTCCACAACGGTGATACCCAGTCGTTTGAGTTCATCCAATTCCCGGATGGCGGCATTCAACGTGCCTTCAGACGTGAACGTTCCGACATGCAGTTCGTACATCACTTGGCCGCGCATCGTCAGGCCCCGCCATTCGTGATCGTGCCATTCATAAGCTCCCGGGTCCACGATCATGGAAGACCCATGCGGGCCTTCCGGCTGGAATCGTGAACAGGGGTCTGGATAGGCTCGGTCTCCATCGAGCCTGAACCGATATCTGGCGCCTGCCCCCATATTTCGGACAGTCCCGGCAAAATATCCATCCGCCTCCGGGGCGAGCGCGCATGCTTCATGGCGATCGTCAAATATCACCTCGACTCGACGGGACTTGGGCGCCCAGACACGAAAATGTGTCTGCTGGTTTTGCAGTTCGGCGCCTAGTCCCAAACGCCACGTGCGAACCCGCGCAGCATCGACGGGCTCTCCTGCTGACAAGACTGGATTCATTGATGTCTCCGGCGTGGGGGTCTCTGTTTCGACCTGGTTTTGGGAATGAGTCGATCTGAGTAATCCTGGTCACGCGTTAAACGCTGTTGGAGCATAGTCAGGACGGCGGCCTCTTCGGGCGACAACGTATGCAGCGACTGGGTCAGTTCACTGGCCACGCGTCCTCTCAACGACTGTAAGAGAGACCCATCCATATATGAATCCAACACCTCGGGATGGATGTAGCATTTGCGACAGACTGCCTTGGTATTACCCAGCCGCTTGGCCACCGATTCGATGGCCTGCACGAGGTTGCGCTTGGCTTGCGCATGTGAATCAAAGGCTTCAAATTCTTGCAAAGCTCTGGCGGCGAGCACCGTCCCCGCCCAGGTACGAAAGTCTTTCGCCGTGAAGTCCTGACCCGTGATTTCCCGAAGGTATGCATTCACGTCCGTGGACTCAATACTCCGACAGTTCCCATCCTCATCGATGTACTGAAACAGTTCGTACCCCGGCAGGTCCCGGCTTTTTCTGATAATCCGCGCCAACCGGCGGTCGGTAAAGTCAACGGCATGTTGAATACGACTCTTCCCGCGAAACTGAAATGTTACAGTCGCGCCGTTCACCTTCGCATGGCGATCCCTCATCGTCGTCAAGCCGAACGAATGGTTTTCGCGCGCATACTCTTCATTTCCGACTCGAATCAATGTGGTTTCCAACAAGCGCACCACTGTAGCGAGTATTTTCTGTCGGGGCAATCCGGGAAGCGATAAATCGCCTTCGACCTGGGCGCGGATCACGGGAAGAGCCTGCCCAAAGCGAGCAGTCGATCGTATTTCGTTTGATCGCGGACATCCCTCCACTTGGGATGATACCGATATTGCTTCCGCCCCCTGGCGTCTCGACCCGTCGCTTGCAGATGTCCGTCGGCTCGGTTACAGATCCACACTTCATTCCAGGCCGGAGGGATGGCCAGGGTTCGGATGCGACGCAAGATCTCGCGGTCCTTTACGGGGGTGTCATCGAGACGAGAATAGTGAAATCCTGTCCCGTGACGGGTGCGATGAATGCCGTCGTGATGATCGGAAACATACTGCAAGCCCGCTATCTTGGCGGATTTCTTGGCGTCGATAATGGACTGATCACGGAGCTGCGCCGAACGACAGGTCGGCCCGACGGAAGCCCTGGATTGCAGTGAAGTCCGACGTTGCATCATGTATGGATTGTCTGACGTGAAGTGCTTTTCAAACGCGCGTCCCGTGATAACAGCCGTTTGCCTTTTATCGCGATCCGGCGAGCCGCCCATTCTCGGGGAGCGACGATCTACATGCTCAGTTCCGCACGAGCCTGGAGCACATGCACGATATCGCTCCTGGTCAGGAATCCTTCCATATGACCATTCAACACCACGGGCAACTGATTCACATCCGCTCTGCCCATAGTCTGCAGCGCGTCGATCACCGGCGTATCGGGAGAGACGGTTCGCAGCCGATCGAGCGGCCGCATGATGACGTGGACCTGTGTCGTGGACCAACCGGCACGATCCACTTGCTTCAGGTCGGTAGGGGTGATCAAACCGGTAATCTCCCCTTTGTTTTTCACGACAAAACAGCGATGGCCGGTCCGCAACAGATACTCATCGGCGAACGTCTGTAAGCTGGTGTTGGCGGCGACACTCGCACAATCGTTGGCCATGATGTCGCGCACACGCAACCCACGGAGGCCTGCGACCGCTTCAACCTGCGCGTAACTCGCGGTGGCCGCCTCCAACAAGAACCATCCGACAAGCGCCAACCAGAGGGAGCCGATTCCTTCCAGGGTGAAGGACTGCCAGAGACCGAACACGATCAAGAACAACGCGGAGCCCTGCCCGATTCTCGCAGCGATGCGAGTGGCACGATCGACATGATCGGTTGCCCACCAGATAACGGCACGGAGCACGCGGCCCCCGTCCAGTGGAAATCCGGGAATCATATTGAAGGCCGCCAGGAGGAAATTCAGTGACCCGACCCAATCCAGGACTGCCACCACGGGACTGCCTACGACATTTGGATACAGCTTGCCTCCGAGTAATCCCGCCGATCCAACGCACAGGAGCCCGATGCCCACGCTTGTGAGGGGACCGGCAATCCCCATCCAGAATTCCGTCTTGGGATCACCCGCGTCTTTTTCCGTAAGAGCGACGCCCCCCAGCGCGAACAGGGTGATCGTTCGTACCGGCAGACCACGGACTTGCGCCACCAGTGCATGCCCCATTTCATGGATCAAGATCGAGCTGAAGAACAGGATTCCCGTCACGATTGCCGCGGACCAGATCACGCTCGAGCCCCATTGCGGATACTCCAGTTGAAACTCCGACGCAAACGACAATGTGATTAAAAAGGCAATGATGAGCCAGCTGTAATGAAGACCGATGTCGATGCCGAAGATGCGGCCCAGGCGTACATGCGGTTGCATAACTGTCACGCTCCGGTGATCGCTTCTTTGAAATTGAAGATCAACCAATTCCCCTTATTCGTCTCTTCCGTGAACCTGCGCAGGCGGCGCTGTCGCCTCCACGGCGGTAAACGGCTCCAAAATGGTGTAACTATGTGAAGACCCTTTCGGAACTACCCACGAATCTCCTGCCTCCAGCAAGATCGTCTGTCCTTCGAGTTGTAGTTCCGCGCGGCCTCGAATGGCATACCCGACTGTTTCATAGTCGCGCTGAGTCGGCGGTTTGGGCGGCCCGCTCGGTTCATCCCATAACCGCATCGATACGCGTATTCCGGATGCGAGATAGGTCTGCCCCATGACTCCTTTCGGCGAGTATCCGGAACTGACTTTTTTGAGGCTCTTGTCGGCCAATCCACGCTCCTTATGCAGCCAGATGTTTTTGTTCCTTGGTAAACAGATCGGCAATGCGCCTCGTATCTTCCTCCGTCAACGTTCCACTCGGCTGCAATCGCGCATCCCGATATTCTTCATCCTCGATATCCGGCAGATACTGACACCATGAAAGGAGCGTGCCCCGGCAGAGTCGGCGATCCGATCCCGTGGTCATCATTTCGATCCGCAGACGACGAAGAAATTCATTCGCCAACCATTCCGGGATTTGCAACCGATGTTCCGGATAAATGAAACCGAAGAGAATCACGTGGCTGAACAAGACACGCCAATGATGGTGAAAACGATACAGCAGGCGCGCCCAATCCAACGTTTTGTGACAGCTTCGCATCACATGCGCGATGTCCGCCCCGTCGTACCGATCACGCTCCATCACGAACGCTTTGGACCAGATCATCTCTTCCGGCGGAATGAAGCGAACGGACGCTCCGAGGATCTCGCCCGGCACGGCGTGATCGAACCACCCATCGTCTACCGTGCACAGCCCGTTGCCGGAACTGAAAATGATATCGACAAAGTCCTCCCCCCTAAATGCCTTTCCCAACCAATGAGGAAAACGTATCTCGGTTTCATATCCCGCATTGGAAAGCGCCGCGAGGGCGAGACGGCTGTGCTGCGGACGGACAAAGACATCCAAATCCTTGGTCCAACGTGAGACACAGGTATACTGTTTTAAGGCAAAGGCACCCCCGATAAGAAAGGGAACCCGGGATTGGGCCAGAACTTCGATGGCGGCCAGGTAACAGTCTTGTGCCGCACAATTACCCAGCTCGCCCGACCGTTCCTCCATAGGCGTTTGCACGAACTCCTCCTCCTCAACTCATCAATTGTTCGGTCATGATCGGCATTTCTATAAAACGAACAGGCAACCGATCCGGAAAGTGCCTCCGAAGCAAGGGCATGGCCACATTGTATACGGGGATGCCTTCTCGCGTTCGCCCTTCAGGCGCTCCATGATGAGCATGTCCATGAAAGACGGCCGTCACACCGTACCGATTCAATGGTTCCTCCAGACGACTGGAGCCGAGAAACGGAATGATTTCCGGCGCCTCTCCCTGGACGGACGCAAGAATCGGCGAATAATGCATCAGCACCACCCGCTGAGCCGTCTGCATTTTGGCCAGCGCCGATTCCAATTTCACCGACTCCTCGACGGTTTCTTGGACGAACTGCTTGAGTACGCGTTCTCCCCAAGGCTGCAGCGCTCGATCGCCGAACCCTCCGGCGAAACCTTTCACACCGATGAAGCCGATGCCTTTAATTTCTACCGATGTGCCGTCTAAGACCGTGACGCCGCCGTCACTTAGTATCCGTACGACTTCGTCCTCTTGACCACACTCATAATCATGGTTGCCCAGGACCGCCAACACCGGAACTCGTTGCACGGTGGAAAGCCCCTGCACGAATTGCCTCGCTTCGTCGGGCTTTCCATAGTCCGTCAGGTCTCCGCAGAGCAGCACGACATCCGCATGTTCCGCCAAGTGCGCGAACAGCGCGCGCAGTTCTTCTCCGGCCACCCGAGGGCAATGGGTATCGGCCACAGCGGCAATGCGGAGAGTTTCTTGTATCGTCGCCATCGAACTGTGAATCGTCAGGCGTAAAGGGTTTGCTCGGGGGATCGTTCATATCGCGGCAACATGTGCATACGTAGATCCTCATGGAAGAGATCGCGATTGATGGCTTGAGCGGCGGTCGCACCTTGACCGGCGGCAATGATCATCTGACAATTCGCGCTGGTGACGCAGCCGGCGGCGTACAGCCCCGGCACGGTCGTCTGCAACGATTCGTCCACAACGATCTGCCCTTCGGCGTCAAGGTCCGCGCCTGTCTTTTTTGCCAATGCGTTATGCACGACATCGCCGCGGGTCGTGAATACGGCATCCGTCTGGATGTCGAATTTGCCCGCGAATTTGACGCTTCGGACATAGCCATCCTCATGGTCTAAGCTCACAATGTGATCTCGTTGAAGAGGGATGGCGTATTCCCGAAGCCACGCCTGATGTTTAAGATCCCAGGATAGGCCTTTTCCGTTGGTGGCGATCACGACGCTCGATGTAAAGGCCAACATCGCCAAGGCATACTCGGCGGTTTCAACGCTGTGGCCGATAACGAGAATTCGTTTGCCCTGCAACCGGAAGGCGTCACAGTCTTTACAAAAAAACAGGCTTCGTCCGAGGCATTCCCTGACCCCTGGAACCTCGGGCGGAAGATGCGTGAGCCCCGTCGCCAGCAAGACTCGCTTGGCCCGATGAACTGAACGGAGCCCTTGGACCTCAAAGGGCTTTCCTTGGCGTAACCCTCGAACTTCATCCTCAATGATTTCTGCGCCGTATTGCGCCGCCTGCATTCGTCCTCGATCCAGAAGGCTTTGCCCAGAAATCCCCGCAGGAAAGCCTAGATAATTTTGGACGTCCGGCTCCCATACAGCCATAGAACGGTCCGAATGGACCACGACCGTGTCCCGGCGACTGCGTGCCAGGTAGATGGCAGCCGACAGGCCTGCCATTCCTCCGCCGATTATGATCACCTCGCGAACTGATCCTTGTGCCACCGTGTGATCCGTCAAGCCGCGGCGGGCGTATCGCCGATTTCCATCAGACGTTTCAACCGCGCAAGATCCTCGTGCATGGTACTCTGTGGATCGTTCCCGAGTACGTGCGCGATGGTCGTGCCGATCGCGCCACCAAGCGCCTGATACTCCCAGGAGACTTGGACTTTCGTGACGCTCGGCCCTAAAGGAATAAACCGTACCGAGGCGGCGTGACTGATCATCGAGCCGCCCAACGATTGCCATCCGATGTGCCGATTCACCTGATCATGAATGACTTCCGCATCCCAACTGATGATCTTCCCGAGCGGCGCTTTCACAACCCAATGCGATCGATATTTGGTGACGGCGGACACGAGCAACAAATGGTCTATGAAAGAGGGCAGGTTTTCAAAGTTTCGCCAGAAGCGATAGAGCTCATGCGCTGAGCAAAGAACCAGCACACCGGCATTCACTTCGACGCAGTCCGGGCTCAATTCGTGAAGATCGCCACCTAGCTCGCTCTCCCTTCCCGCTCCCTGCCAGGTATAGCCGCCGACACCTCCCACTAGGGCGGTACCTAAGGCGGCCAGTGCACGCCCCCTTGCACTTTTTCGCCCGATCCCGCCATGCCATTCGATATGCATGGACCGCCTCCTCCTTCCTCAGATCCTGAGAAATTGACCCCTGGTATTCTAGGTATTCTAAAGATGGCCCGTCAGCAATAGAATGACCACCACCAACAGGATGGTTCCTAAGACTCCGCTCGGACCATACCCCCAGCGGTTACTATAAGGCCACGCCGGGATTGCACCCACGACCAAGAGCACCAGCAGGATGATGAGTAACGTATGCATAGGCCCACCTCATGATTGAGCCTGCGGTTGGAGACAGCCTACGCCGCTGTCTCCCCCGGTGCAGGCTGTTCAACGCGTCTGGCCCATCGTCTGGTCCTGAATCTGAAGATTGTTGTTGACCCGGACAACTCCATTGACCTGACGAGCCAGCTCTGTCGCTCGCGCTTTCTGCTCGGCCGACGTGACGGTACCGCTCAAATTCACCACGCCTCGCTCGGTATCGACATCGACCCGCGCAAAATTCGAGAGCCTATCCGCTGTCAGCTTGCCCTGCACTGCGGTGGTGACGCTGGCATCGTTGATCGTCTGTCCGGCCGTTTTTCCGGTTGTCGATTGGCAGCCCTGTAACCCGGTCAAGGCCATCATCATGAGTACCGCCGACATATATCTGTACATGGGGATCTCCAATTCTGTTTTTTGAAGGGCTACTTACCCCTGGCCTCGTGACCCAGCGCCACGACCGGCTTTGGCTATTTCTTCGGGTCCTCGTTCGGCATAATCTTGAGCCGAACGTCCGGCTTCCTTCACCGCTTCCGTCCCGCGATCCAAATAACCCCGTCCGCGATCGACGGCGGTATCCCACGCCTCCCGGCCTGCCTCCAGCATGTCGTCTGTGGTCTTCGACGCATAATTGCGCAAGAGGCCGCGGAGTTCCGACCCTGTCTGGGGAGCGACCAACAACGCAATGCCGGCGCCGATAAAAGCTCCTGCCAGGAATGCCGACCATCCGGCAGAGTCCGAACTGTAATTTCTGTAATCCATCTCGCGATCTCGCATCACACACCTCCTGTTTTTAGGATTCTTCGATGAGTATTCGCCGAACCGACATTTAGCGGAGAACACCGAACAGCCACAGAACGACCAGCAAGCTGAACGGTACTCCCAACAGCCAAAGAATAAATCCCTTTCCCATACATCACCTTCTTCTAGGGGGTTATTAGGGGGTTATGTTGACTTTGCGGAGTGATGGTGCAAGCAATAGGCCGCATGCCACCATCGAGAACGAAGTCTCCGGGGGAGGAAGAAAAAACAAGGAGATAGGCAGATGGAATTTATGTGTAGAACAAGTGCTGGCGAGAAAGAATGCGGAGTGCCTTGTCGAGCCGAGGCGCTGAGCAACAGTGACAAATTGATCAAACCGTGATTGATGGAGCGGATTTTATGCGGTCATCCAGCTTGTCCGTGCGACGGACAACCTGTCCGAGGACAATTTCGCGAGCCACATAGGGTCAACTGGCGAAACCTTCAAGCCATTCATCTCTGTTCACTAGTGACTTGGCGTTCCGCCTCCAGCCAATGTTCCACATCATGCCCGTCGTGGTATCCTTCTTGTGCGTACAGAGCATAGGCCTGCTGAGCTATTCGAGCTTGCCTCTCCGCTTCCTTCGTGCCGACACCGAAATCCGGTTCCTCATCAATCTGCCCGTTCTTCGGTTTTGTTCTTCTTGTAGTGGATTCCTCCGATTCGCTGCCGCGTTTAATTTTGAAACGTTTCACGTACTCCCCTCCTTGAAAAAGTTTGACGAAACCCAACCTAGCTCAAAGGCCGGTTTTTTTCTAGCAAAATATTGGCCAGCGATCATGCGCAACTAGGAGGATCTAAACTCTGTTTAGTGCCGGTGCCGCCGATGAGCCGAAGGACGCCGAAGACGAAGGCTTACAATGATCGTGAAGCGGAAACGATTCGAAGGACAGTTAAGTCGATGGCCTTGGCAGGAACGATAGGCTAAGACACGTTGTCCTTCATAAAAACGTCTTACGTCAAAATACATTGTAATATTAATACCTTGGAAGGAACGGATAACTCGTCCCCATCGGATGATCTGTCCCGATTTAACGGCATCTGAAAGGACCGGTCAGGTCGTCTTCCATTCATCTGGGATCCAGCTATCTTGCTGGTAATAAACCAAACCCCGCGTCTGATGCGAGGGAAACCTCTCTTTTTTATTCGAATGCACACCATCGAGCCAAGAAGACTTGTCGGCACCTTCTTTGCTATAACTGCGGGACAAACTTCATCAGATAAACCTCGCGTGGGCATGATCGAGTTCTGAACGTTCAAATTATGAATCAACGGACTCAGAACCCATCCCTCAATCGTCTCTCAGCTACATCAGCATCCCCAGATCCGGCAAGCGTAGCATCCTTGTTTCATTATTCATCATTGTGACACAAGAGGAGGCAGCATGGTCGCTGAAGAACGTCACACCGAGACGCACCCTCAAGCCGAGTCATCGTTGAAACTATTGCTCGGCACACTACAGGCCTTTCGCAAGGGGGATTTCACAGTGCGGATGAAATCCCGCCGAACGGGAATCGAAGGCGAGATCGCCGACGCGCTGAATGAGGTCATCGATCTCAACGAACGCATGACTAAAGAACTCGTGCGCCTGAGCAAGACTGTCGGGAAAGAAGGTAAACTCGGGCAACGCTCCTCCATCGGCAGCACGGTCACGGGATCCTGGGCTACCAGCATCGACTCAGTCAATTCTCTCATTACGGACCTCGCCAGACCGACCGCCGAAGTGACCCGCGTCATCGGCGCCGTGGCGAAGGGGGATTTAACCCAGAACGTGCCGTTGGAGACGGATAGTGGTCCGGTCAAAGGAGAATTTCTGCGGACCGCGAAACTGGTCAACATCATGGTGGACCAGTTGAACTCGTTCGCGTCGGAAGTCACCCGCGTAGCCCGCGAAGTCGGGACGGAAGGGAAGCTCGGCGGTCAGGCGGAAGTCAAGGGGGTGGCGGGAACATGGAAGGACCTCACGGATAACGTCAACTCCATGGCGAGAAATCTCACCAGCCAGGTGCGTAACATTGCCCAGGTCAGTACCGCCGTGGCCGGCGGCGACTTGTCCAAGAAGATTACCGTCGAAGTCCGAGGCGAGATCCTCGAGCTCAAGAACACGATCAACACGATGGTGGACCAGTTGAACTCCTTCGCGTCGGAGGTCACCCGGGTGTCTCGCGAAGTCGGCACGGAAGGCAAGCTCGGCGGTCAGGCGGTGGTGAAGGGCATCGGCGGTACCTGGAAAGACTTGACGGATAACGTCAATTTTATGGCCAACAATTTGACAAGCCAAGTGCGTAACATCGCGCAGGTGACCACGGCCGTGGCCAACGGCGACTTGTCGAAGAAAATCACCGTGGAGGTCAAAGGCGAAATCCGCGAATTGAAAGACACGATCAACGTCATGGTGGACCAG
>JBQTHT010000108.1:0-12007 GCA_052389595.1 Nitrospiraceae bacterium | reverse complement strand
CCTAGCCTCGTGCCTCTGGCCCCTAGCCATTCACCGGCTTACCGTGACCTCGTGACCCCCACCCGATCGCAGTATTTCGTCAATTTACATCGGCTGCAGAAGGGCGAAACCGGTTGGCAGAGGTTCTGGCCAAATGGCACGAGCAGATCGTTATAAGTGATCCAGTGGCGCTTGGGTAGTTTTGCACGCAAGGCATCTTCCGATTCTCCGGGCGTTTGCGTCGTGATGTACCCCCAGCGGTTGCTGATCCGATGGACATGGATATCCACACAGATTCCCGGTTGCCGATACCCGACTGTCACGACCAAATTGGCGGTCTTTCTCCCCACACCGGGCAGCGTCAGCAGTGCATCGATGGAGTCGGGCACTCGGCCCCCGTAGGCCGTCAACAACCGTTCGCAAATTTCCAGTATGCGCTGCGCTTTTGTACGATAGAACCCCACGGGATAGATGGCGCGTTCAATTCGTTGCCGTGGCAATTGTCTCATCGAGAGAGGATCTGTAGCCAGCGCGAAGAGACGCGCACTCGCTTCCGCGGTGGTCCGGTCTTTGGTGCGCAGGCTTAACAGGCACGAGATAAGAATGCGGAAGGGGTCTCGGGCTGATTCTCTTGCCACGACTCCGACGACCGGGTCATGCCACTGCGGCACTTCGCGCCTCACAATGCGGAGTACGGCATGGATATCTCCATCACGCATGTGGACGAAGGGACTTAGAAGAGGGTGTAAATGAGACCCTTGGAGGAGGAACGCAAGTGAAGACGATTATTCAGGGCGGCGCTTCGATAGCCACTTCTGACGACGTCGCTGGGCCTCGCGCTGCTTGGCCTTTTTCCTGACGCTGGGCTTTTCGTAAAAACGGCGCCGCTTCAATTCGCGAAAGAGGCCTTCGCCGGCGAGCTTTTTCTTGGCGACCTTGAGCGCCTTTTCGACATTGTTATTGAAAACCTTGATTTCCATCGCGCGACTAACCAATCCTTCCTAATCAATTCTCCATCATTCTTGAACCGAGGGCGGAGTGTAGCATAGGGACTTCAGTTCCACAAGGCTCCGCTCCATCTCTATCATTCGACAGGTCAAAGACTCCTTAAGGTGCTGATTTGACTGCAGTTTAAGATTTTCCATGGCATTCAAGACGCTGCTTTCCATCGCAGCCAATGCCATGAGTACTCCGACCTTCAGATCCGGCACGACAGCGGGTTTCACTTGCCGGATCAGCGCATGGAGCAGCCTTGCCGCTTCGCCTGAAAGATGGGCCACCTCGAGAGGCGCGGCGGCGGCGGCAAAGAGACTGGTCGAAACCGCAACCGGTCGGTCGCGGCTCGTCTTCGGCAACCGGGTAGCCTGCATGACTTCAGCATAGGCTTCCGCATCAGCCTGGATCAATTCGCTGAGCCGCCCGCTGAGTTCCTCAAGACGTCGCTCTGCTGCATGATGGGGACCGATTCTGCAGGTCATCAGGCCAAGCGCGGCGGCAAGCGCTCCGGCCAGAGCCGCGACACTGCCCCCTCCTGGCGATGGAGTGCCGGCGGAAACCGCCGACAAAAATCCTTTCACGGATGAGGCAAGGCCCTCCACGGTTGTAGACACAGCAGCTTCATGACGGGCTCGCGTGTCGTGTGCCATCGCCACCTCCAGGCGAGTCTCCAATATTTGAGTAGCATCAAGTCGCTCGAGCATCAAGTGATGCTCCGCCGCTTGAACCAACGCTCGCTGAGGGACGAGGCCCACCACTTCACTGCCGGCGACCTTGACGCCGCGCCGTTCAGCTTCAGTTTTCACGGCGTCAAACACTGAGTGAAGTGAGGTGCCTTCATAGTTCGTCAGGTTCATCGCCACCTGCACATAACCTCGACTGGCAAGCTCCACTCCGATGGCCTTCAACCAGGGCAACCCCCCGCTGGAAGTTCGAACCTTTTTCGCAATAGCCTTGGCCACAGCCACATCTCTCGTCTGCAGATTCACGTTATATGCGATCAATGGAGGGCGGGCGCCGACCACCGTCGCCCCCGCTGTGGGATGAAGTCGCGAGGGTCCGAAATCAGGCGTCCAGTCAGGGTCCGACTCCAGACGATAGGCCAAGCCTTGCAAACCGCCTCGTCGTACGGATTCTAAATTCGCATGGTCGGGGTGCGCCGTCGCACACTCGTAGAGAAAGACCGGAATATCCAACTCGTTGCCGATGCGTAACCCGACCTGCTTCGCCAAGGCCACACAGTCTTCCATAGTCGCCCCGCGAATGGGGATGAAGGGCACGACGTCGGTCGCGCCGACCCGCGGATGGACGCCCTGGTGGGTCCGGAGGTCGATGAGTCCGGCAGCCGCCCGCGTCACGCGGAATGCCGCCTCCGCAACCGCTTCCGGTGTTCCCGCAAATGTCAGCACCGCGCGGTGATGGTCCGGGTCCATCGTATGATCGAGCATCAACACATCCGGCATCGAGCGAACCACCGCGACGAGCGCTCGAACGACGTACTCGTTACGCCCTTCGCTGAAATTCGGCACGCATTCGACGATGCGATCCATAGGCCAGACCCGGATTCTCGGCTCAAAACAAAAAGAGCCGGAGACACTGTCGCGCTCCGGCTCGTCGTCATCGTGTCAGTGCTGAATCAGAAAATTCGTGGCCGGCGTTCCTCGTCCGTTACTTGGTTTTCTTCACGAACGCTTTGTAAATCCGCTTCGTCTGACTCTGATCTTCTTCCAAGCCCAGCATCTGATGTCCCGTAGTCTGACACCAGGCAGGCATATCTTTCTTGATCCCCTCGTCATCGGACACCACTTCCAGCACCTGTCCCGGAATCAACTCCTTAATCTTTTTCGACGTCATAATGATCGGCATGGGACAGAAATAACCAAGCGTATCTAACGTTACATCTGCTTGAGGCATACCGACTTCACTCCATCTGTCGATTGAGTGATCTGATAATCTGTCGATTGAAACTCTTCAAATCAACAGATCGACAAATCAGCAAATCTCCTCAGTTCTAGATAAACAGATTCACGTTGCCCTGTTTGGCCTCAGCCAAATAGGTGGTGACGCCGGCGAACTGATCGATCCCGTCGATCAACGTGTCTTTCGAGATCCCCATCAGTCCCAACGTCGTCGTGCAGGCGATGAACCGCACGCCGAGCTCCAGCGCGGTTTGCATCAACTCGGGGACACCAGGCATCCGATTCTGTCGCATGACTTTCTGCATCATCCGGGTACCCAGCCCCCAGAAATGAAACCGCGACAGGGGAAGATTCTCCGCGCCGCCCTTATTGAGAAGGCCGAACATCCGCCTGAGCCAATCAGCGGGTGAACTGGATGCGCCTCGCCGGCGAATCGTATTCAACCCCCAGAAAGTAAAGAACATCGTGACTTGCATCCCCATCGCCGCCGCACCGGTGGCGATGATGAACGCCGCCATCGCACGGTCCATATCTCCGCTCAGCAGGACAATGGTCACTCGATCAGGCTTGGTCTCCCGCAGCTCCGCCAATGCTGTTGCAGGCTCTATTTGCGCGACGTTCATGGGTCACCTCTTGAACAATCAAGCGAGGGCTCGCCGCTGTTATAAGGCTTGGAAATACAAGCGAGTAAAAACTATAGTACGCGATTCTTTTTGTTGTCAAGGCAACGGTCGGCCTTGGTCGTGGGTCCTGATTCGCCAGACGAACGAAACTGACCCCCTACTGGCGCAGTCTCCGTCCCGTCAATCTTGACCTTCAAGATTCCGGTCGTTATAGTTCATAGGCTGATTGGGACCGGCTTTCCGCACTCTGCGGGACAATTCCTTCCCTTAGATGACCTCACTTCAAGAAGCAGAGTTTAAACCCTCAAGGACCGGGCCACTGCTTGGTTGCTGGTATCCGGCGACCGAGAGCTCGCGGCTCCGCCCACGTCGCATGCTACCACAAGTTCTATTAGGGCTGCCGCTCCTCCTGTGTCGCGATGCATCAGGCCGGGTCTCCGCGCTCCGCGACATCTGTCCGCACCGAGGGATGCCGCTGTCATTTGGCCGATTTGATGGGGAGCGGGTGGAATGCGCCTATCACGGCTGGCAGTTCGATATGAAGGGCCAATGCCTCCGCATCCCGGCGCTGATCGACGGAGCGTCTCAGGTGGAAAAGATCGGAGTCGCTTCGTATCCCTGCGAGGAGCACGACGGGTTTATCTGGGTCTTTATCGCCGACCACAGTCATATGAACAGCGCCAGACCGAAAATACCACGGTTGCCGCTGCCGTCCCAACCGTATCAAGTTTTTCATATCTCGATGAAGCTCAATTGTGGTGTCGATGATGGGGTCATCGGTCTGCTGGACCCGGCGCATGGACCGTTCGTCCACCAGAGCCGCTTGTGGCGGACGCCCGAGGATAGACATGAAAAGGCCAAGACCTATGAGCCCATTCCCAACGGCTTTCGAATGGTGACCCATCCTCCCTCCAAGAACAGTGCCCCCTACAAATTGCTGAGTCTATTTTCCGGCGGCACGTTGACGACGACCATCGATTTCGTCCTGCCCAATCGGCGTTTCGAATTGATTCAATGCGGCAGGCTCTGGGTGTCCATGAGCCAAGCGGTTACACCGATTACCGACCAGGAGTGCCGCTTCGACTTTTCCGCTGCCTGGAACTGCTTCCGCTGGGTCCCGTTGGCAAAGCCCTTGTTCTGGTTTTTTGCCAAAAGATTTCTCACGCAGGACAAATTGGCCATGGATCGTCAGGCCATCGGCCTCCGATACAAGCCACCGGCCATGCTGCTGGGCGATCCAGACCAGCCGGCTAAGTGGTATTTTAAGCTCAAGGCGGCCTACCAGATTGCCAATCAGACCGGCCAACCATTGGATCATCCGCTGAAAGACCCCCTGACGCTCCGGTGGAGAAGCTGACAAAGATCCGCACACTTCTTTTCGTGGCGCTCGGACTGTCTTCGATCCTTTCCAGCGGCCAGGCCTCCGATTCTCGCCTCACCACCGTTCCCGCCTTAGCCGTGGGCGAGCAGGGAGATGGCCGAGTGGGATACATCGCGGTCCAATTAGACCGCGATCCACAACTCCATGGACCTACGATCCAGTTCAGCGAGATCGCCTTGGGTAGAGGCTCGACAGTCGGCGAGGAATGGAAGGAAGGTGGGAAGCGGGCCGTGCTGGCAGCGGCGGCGGCCGTTGGTCAGGATCCACGGAGCTGGACCGTGACGATTAGAAATCATTCCTACAACAGCCTGACGGAAGGATCGAGCTCGAGCAGCGCAATCGCCGTCGGCCTCATGGCGGCCTGGTTGGGCGACACCATTCGCGCGGATGTGGCCATCACCGGCATGGTGACGGCCGATGGCCGGATTCGAGAGGTGGCCGACCTCCCGGCTAAGCTCGAAGGGGCAGCGAAGGCAGATTTCCACACCCTCCTCGTGCCACGAGGGCAGGCGAAAACCGCCGAGTGGAATTTGTTTGAGGTGAGCGCGCGATGGAATATGACCGTCGTGGAGGTCGAATCGCTGCAGCAGGCCTATGACCTCATGACAAACACCAAGCCATAATGGATCATGGAGCCTAACTCAACCCAGGCGGATCTTCATGATCTTCGCCTGTCAGAACCTCGACTTCTTTCGCTTCCGACTCTTGGAGTTCAGTTAAACAGCCTTCCAACACCTGACGCCGCTGTTGAATGGCCTTTTTCGGAAGGTCTTGTGCCGAAGCTTCCTGCGCCGCTTCCGGTAAATTCACGAGAGTCGCAGCTTCGGCCAGCGTGGCATACTTGTAGGTTTCTATTTGGCGATTCGCGGCACCGAAGGTCGAGGTTAAAAGCTCTTCGGCCTCTGTATCGAATTCGGCCAAGGCATCAGCGGGAGCGGTTCGATGACTAATGGCTTCTAGTTTTTCGATCAACGCCTGAAACTGATCGGAACGGCTAACAGGCGAAAATGATGCATTCGTATTCGGCATAAATACCCTCCGGGTAAAAGGATTTCTTCCCATCACCAAGCAAATGCCGGACCTAAGAGAACAAAGGGCGGTAAGCCACAGTGAAATGATTTGTCAATCAGTTAGGCGGGAGAACGCACTTGCAGGTCTACAGAATTCCCGGGGGCTCAGGCAATCCTGTCCGTCACCGGGACAGGTCGCCCATCGTTGTGGCGAGCTCTGCAATACCGATCATTCGGCCATCACCGACTGATCGAGAAGTCCAATGGCCCGGCGAATTTGTTCCCGTGACCCCAGCAAGACCACGATATCTCCGGCTCCCACTCGAACTTTTTCGGACGGATTGGATTGGGTCACCCCTTTGCGTGTCCATGCAATGATAGAGGCGCCGGTCCTCGGCCGAATCGAGAGTTCCGCGAACGATTTCCCCACTGCCGGTGAATCATCCTCGATGCGGCACGTCTCGACTTCCACATCGGTCAAGGTCCCTCCGCGAAGATGATGCGCCAGCTCGGGCAGTTCGCTGCGCCGGAGCAGGGCATATCCTTCACGCCGGACTTGCTCGGCTTTCCTGACCACGAAATCTTGCGGCATGCCATAGGTGCGCAACACCAGCGCAAAGATTTCGATGGACGTTTCAAATTCCTCGGGGACGACGTCATCGGCTCCTAACTGATGGAGGTCCTCCAACTCCCTTAAATACCGGGTTCGGACGACGATGTGCAGGTTGGGATTCATGCCCCTCGCCATTTGCACCGCTCGCCGCGCCGAAAACGGATCAGAAATCGCGAGCACGAACACTCTCGCCGATTCGATCTTCATGTGGCGCAACACATTGGGATTGGTGCAATCGCCGTAATAGATCGGGACACCGTGCTGAGCCTCACGCTGGACGGTTTCGCCATCCAAGTCCAACGCCACGTAGGGAATTTCCGTCTCCGCCAAAACGCGGGCCAAATTGCGCCCATTCAGTCCATATCCCACGATGATCACGTGGTCCTTGACCTTGAGCTGGCGACTCTCGGCCTGCGACAGGTGGGCGGTCGTCCGACCAGGGAACCAACGGCGAAGGCGCTGGACCGCCTCGGTCCGTCGTGCGAGATAAGGCGAAGCCTGCATGAAGAATGGGGTCACGACCATACTCAAAACGGAAACAGCCAGAAATACCTGATACGGGTCTCCGGCCAGGAGACCCGCTTCCTTTCCCACTTCCGCAAGAATGAAGCTGAATTCTCCCACTTGCGCCAGCGCCGTTCCGGTCAAGACCGCGGCCCGAGGCGGCAGCCCGATCGCCAGCACGGCTCCCGCGCCGGTCAGAAACTTCACCACAAGAATCGCGGCGAGTAAGCCGACCACGAGCCAAGGATGATTCAATACGACGCGGAGGTCCATGAGCATGCCGATAGAGACGAAGAACAAGCTGTTAAAACTGTCCCGAAAAGGCAAGATTTCCGCCATCGCCTGATGGCTGTACTCCGATTCGGAAATCACGAGCCCGGCGAGGAAGGCGCCCAACGCCAGCGACAGACCGCCGAGCGAAGTCATCCAGGCGATCCCGAGGCACAGTACGATAATGGTAAGGAGAAACAATTCCCGGCTCCGGCTTCGGACGATATGGCCCAGCAGCTTCGGAACGATGAACCAGGCGGCAGCCACGATCACGCCGACCACGACGGTCGATTTGATCAGCGTGAGCAACACCACCGTCGCAGCTTCCTCGGCCGGACTGGCCAGGATCGGTGCGAGCAACATCATGGGCACGACGGCCAGGTCTTGGAAGATGAGAATGCCGATGATCGCTCGTCCGTGCAGCGATTCGCTCTCGCCACGGTCGGACAGAGCCTTCAATACGATGGCGGTACTGCTCAATGACAGGAGACAGCCCCAGAAGACGCCTTGCCGATAGGGCAGTCCCGCGAGGGCGCCTACCAGCCACGTGAACAGCAGGACGCCGCCGACTTGAATGGGAGCCGCGATCAACAGCAGATTTCTGGCAGCTCGAACGTGGGCGAGCGAAAATTCGATTCCGATCGTGAACAACAGCAAGACGACGCCGATTTCCGCCAGAACCTGCACCTGACTCAGATCGGAGACGAGATGCAGCCCATGCGGCCCGATGAGGGCTCCGGCCACTAGAAATCCCGCGATGGACGGAAGACGAAACTGGTGGAATACGAAGACCACCGCAATGGATACGATAAAAATGACCAAGAGGTCACTGAGGACTGCGTAGTCGGTCATGGTCTCCTCTGAACCAATGCGTCTGTTGCGTCGGTCGCGTTGCTTGCGTCGAGAATTCGGCTCGATAGACGCAATGACGCTGCGACGCAACCGACGCGATTCTTCAGCGAATCACTCAGCGAGGTCGCGGACGGAACATACCGCAGGGGGGCAAGATGGGCAAGCGAAGATGTTGGGTGTTGAGTCCGGTTACGCTGCTCGACGAGACTTGATCCGCTCGAGGTATTCCAGGAAAAAGGCGAGGAAGGTGCCGATAAAGAGCGCAAAAATTCCTGCGATGATCATGTTCAACCTCATTATAGGCCGACTCTTATGCTCCGCAGGGATCGCCGGATCGAGTACCTGCACGGTGGGCGTATCGCGAGCCTCCTGCAGCTTCGCTTGCTCATACTGGGATGTCAGAAGAGTAAACAGCGTTTCCTGCACTTTTAGGTCCCGCATGCGCCGGCCATATTCCAGCGCCAGCGCGGGCACCGTCACCATGGCCGGATGCAGGCGGTCCCCCGGAAGCATGCCTTTACCGCCTTTCCCGGACTCCATAAGATAAAGCTGCTTCTTCAGTTCTTCGATGCTGGATCGAAGCCGCGACAGGTCCGGATTGTCGGATGATAAGTAGCCGCTCATGACTTGGAGTTGGACCTCCTGGGCCGTGATCTGTCCTTGGATCAGGGCGGCGGCCTCGATCATCGCCTTGGACTGCGCTTCAACCGCCACGGCTTTGTTTTGCGTTTGAAATTCCTTGAGGGCTTCCTCGGCCTTGACCAAGCTCACCTGGGTTTCACCCAATCGTCGTTCGATAAAGATCCGGTTCTGGCCGGCCTTGCTGACATTCAAGGTGTGGTTGAGTCGATCAAGATTGCTCACATAGAAATTCGCGATGTCCGAAGCCAGCTTCGGATCTTTGGCTTCCACGATGATCTTGATGACTTTCTCCTTGGAGACCGTGACCTTCGTTTCGCCTTCGAGCACTTTGCGCGCCTCCTGCAGAGTCTTCGTGTCGTACAGCTCCATTAAGTTGAACTGCTTGATCACTGCATCGGCCATGATCCGCGACTTCAGCATCGCCACAAAGAGATCGGTCGGCGTGGTGGGCATCCCGGGCAATGTGATTCCCAAGTTTTGCGCGGTATTGCCGGCGCCGGACGCTGCCAGCAAGGCGGCAAGACCTCCCGCTTCTTTCGATTCGATCTGGGGTAACAGCGTGGCCGTGGACTCATAAATCTTCGGCAAGAGAAAGCTGATTCCTATCGCAGCCAGCACAGCAGTAATGAACAGGCCGCCGATCATCCTGCGTCGTTTCCAGATCACCCGCCAATAATCGATAAGCGTCACTTCGTCGTCCCGAACAGGCGCGGGCTGACCTGGAGAGGGTTGAGAAGACAAGGGAGAAGTAGTGGTGGAGCCGATCACGGGTTGGACTCTACTCAGTCCTCAGCACACAGTTCTCAGTCCTAAATCGCCTACCGCCCGATGACAGCAATCCCGGCAGCCGCCAATGCGACGCTGCCGACGATTGAGGCGACGCTTGACCACAGCGCGAGTTGCGGCGTTTTGACCTCGACTTTTTGTGGGACGACGATCGTATCGCCGGGCTGCATGTCTTTGATCCGAACATAGGCCGACTCTGTAGTTCCATTGGCTCGCATGACATATACTTCCTTCGAGTTGGCTTCCTCCGTCATGCCACCGGCTTGACGAACATAGTCTTCGAGGCGCAAGCCCTGTCGGTACACAACGGTGTTGGGTGTTTTCACAGACCCGATCACACTCACCGTTTGAGGGGACTGGGGTATCAGAATCCGGTCGTGGGCTTCCATCTTGATATCATCTTCCGTTCCCACCAGGGTTTCGATCGAATCCATCCGCACCACGACGCGACCCAGTTCGACGCGGGATACCACCGCTTCCAACTGCTGCAGCCGAAGTCCCAGCACTTGCTGTTCAGCGGCAGGACTCGCGGCGGCAACACCGCTGATACCCACGGCGCCGGCGGCGACCCCGGCAGACTGCGCCGCGAGCCGTTGCCGTTCGGTCGAGATAAACCGTTCGAGTTCGGTGCGCTGGCGCCGCTTGACCGACTCACGGGTCAAGACCATCCCTTGAGGAAAAGCATTGGGCGTGAAGGCGCCGGCCCGTTTGAGCACGGAGCTCAACGTCTCCCCGATTTCAATCGTGAAATACCCCGGCCGCTTCACTTCGCCCTCGATCAAGATCAAATTGGGCGGGCGGACTTGGCTCGCCACGACAATTTGATCCAAGCGCTGCAGTGGAGGATTGTCCGTTTCGCTCCCTTCGAAGAGCGCCTTTGGACTGAACTGAATCACCTTCGTCTGATAGGTCGCGAGATCGGTGCGTATCAATTCGGCCCGATCGACATACGCATCAATCACCATTTGATCCGGGGTCAACAGATCGCGGACGCGCATGCCGGGACGGAATTCATACGGTCCAGGGCTTTTGACGGAACCGGCCAGGCTGACGACATTCGCCACTTGGGTAGGGAGCGCGGCCACTCGAACATAGTCGCCGTCCTGAAGCGGGAAATCCATTCCAAGGCTGTGGCCTTTCGGTTGGTCACTGCCGGGGCGGGCAGGTTGTCGAAGATCCACATCGACCATGATGCGGCCATTGCCCGACTCGACCCGGAACACGTGGCAGCGCTGGTGGTCTGCCACAGACGTGAGCCCTCCGGCCAACGAGAAGAGGTCGGCTAAGCGCGAATCCGGCCTCAGCTCGTAGATGGCAGCTCGCTTTACCGCGCCACCGATTGCGGCCACCGGACCGAGGGGCGGCACGATGACGACATCGCCGGATTGAAGCCGTCGGTCCTGCGTCCGGTCTCCGGAAAGCAGAAAATCATAGAAATCCAATCCCCCTATCGTCTTGCCTTCACGCACCACTCGGATCTGACGGAGCGAACCACCCTTTGCCGGCCCGCAGGCGGCATACAACGCGTTGGAGGCCGTGGCCAGCGAACTGATTTCATACGCGCCCGGTCGGACGACTTCACCGATCACGAAGATCTTGATGGTCCGCAAGCGCGCCATGGCGACATGGACATCAAACCGCTTGAGGAGCGACCCCAACCGAGCGCGGATCGCGCGTTCGGCTTGGGAGAAGGTCAGCCCACCAACCGGGATTGCGCCGACTTGCGGGATCACGATCATGCCATCCCGTTCGACGGGAGCGATGTAGCTGCGATTGATGTTCTGATCCGGCACATTCCATATGTGCACCGACAAAGAATCTTGTGGGCCGATGACGTAATCAGGTCCCACAGGGGCATCTTGCACCGACGTAAATGTCCCGGCTTGTGCGTCGAAAAAATCGTACCCGAATTGCTTGAGCCGGCTTCGCACACCTTGAAGAACTGAAAATTGCGCAAAGGCCTCCTCTGTGGTGAAATCCTGCGCCCGTAACCGATCGGCGGTCGAAGGGGTTTGCCCTCTTTGACGATCGCGCTGACGATCTTCCTGCCGATCTCTTTGAGCCGCCGGCGCATCGCGCGTTGATCTTGCCGTGTCAGACATTCCCGCCAAAGGAGCGATGTCGACTTGAGGAAGGCCGCGTTCGTCTCGCTCCATTTGGTCGCGATGCTGCCGATGGCGGTTTTCTTTCTCTACCAAAGCTTGATCTTGCCGTTCTTCACGAATTTCCTGCTCTTGTCGCATTCGCTGTTCGACCGAGGAGGGCAGTAAGGCGGTGGGCTCCATCGGCCAGTAATCGTTCAGAGTGGGCATCGTGGAATCGGTCGTCAGGTCGGGTAGAGGTGGAGTCGGACAGGGGGTCTGCGCTGGCACATTCGGCAACAAGGCGGTGGGATTCGTGACAATCGGTTGGCCGGGAATCAGGGTTCCACT
>JBQTHT010000107.1:0-4553 GCA_052389595.1 Nitrospiraceae bacterium | reverse complement strand
CCTGTCTAGTCGGCTTTCGGAATCTCGTCAACGCTTATAGAAAGAAACGGCCTGTGGAGACAATGTTCCACAGGCCGTAGCGGCGAGAGACCTTCGTCGTCTACTCTGTCTTGGCTTTCATTTCCTTCGTTTTGGCTTTTGCTTTCTCCCCACCAGCTTTCGCTTTTCCCTTCGCACGTTCGAGCTCAGCCTTTGCGTCATTTCCCTTGGCCTCTTCCATTAATGCCTTTCCTTCGCCTTTGGCTTTTTCGGCAGTGGCCTTCACATCTCCCTTAATTTCCTCAGTCTTAGCCTTGGTCTCTCCTGCTTGGGCAACGGAATACAGGCCGACGAACGTAAACACGACCGCCACTACCAGAAGCATAAGCCGTTTCATAAAGAACCTCCCGGTCAGAAAAGGTGAGAGCCGATCCGACTGATATTGTGTCCACATGGGTCGCAAGAGTCAATGGCTAACTAGACCGTTCCCTTTCTCAAAATGCGAGATTCGCCTGGTTATTGGTAATCAGGGAATAGGATAATGAGCAGGTCATAGTCGATCACACTCCTCGTTCACCATGACAGTCACGCCACAATTCCCACAGGAACAAACCGGGGAAGGCGAATTCAAACGGCAACAAGATACCTTTCGCGATTGGGTTACGGCCGACGGCAGTTCCGGCTACCCCGCAGCCAGAGGGCGTTACCATTTATATATGTCGTGGGCCTGTCCCTGAGCCCATCGCACGATCATCGTGCGACAGCTCAAAAGGCTGGAAGGCGTTGTAGGCATGACGGTGGTTGATCCCATCCGCGATGATCGTGGGTGGGCATTCAGGGATGGGCCGGGACATTCCGCTGATCCTCTCAATGGATTCAAGTTTCTCAGGGGGGTCTACCGGGCGACCGACCCGCAGTATCGAGGCAGGGTCACGGTGCCTGTGCTGTGGGATACTGAGGCCACACGTATCGTCAGCAATTCGGATGACGACATCATGCGTATGTTCAATAAAGAATTCGACGAATGGACCGACAGTAGGACTGATCTGTACCCGGAAGAACTGCAGAGCGAAATTGACACGTTGAACGACTTTATCTACGAGACGGTGAACAACGGCGTGTATCGCGCCGGATTTGCCACTGCGCAGCGGGTGTATGAACGGGCCGTGCACCGGCTTTTTGAAGCGCTCGACCAGCTCGAAGCACGCCTCCTCAACCATCGCTACTTATTCGGAAAGCATGTCGTCGAAACTGATTGGCGTTTGTTCGTCACGCTCATTCGATTTGATGCCGTGTATCACGGACACTTCAAGTGCAATCTCCGACGGATCGTGGATTATCCGAACCTTTTCGGCTACCTCAAAGACCTGTACCAGTATGAGGGGATCGCCGACACGGTGAATTTCGATCACATCAAGCGGCATTACTACGTCACGCACCACGACATTAATCCTACCGGTATCGTCCCCGTAGGGCCCGAACAGGATCTGAGCGCGCCGCACAGCCGCCAACGCTTGTCGTGAGAGATGAAACTCTACGCGTCAATCGTCGGGCCTAGCCCGAGACGGGCTCGAATCAAGTCATGGCGTGTAATCGACCGCACAACTTTTCCGTGTTGCACGACAGGGAGGACCTGAATCCCCATCTCGAACATTCTCGACACACAAGACAGTGACGTCCCTTCCTCTACGCCGATAAAGACCGTGTTCATGATATCCCGGGCCTTGGCCTTCTTAAGATCAATACCTGCATCGAGCGCTCGAATGACGTCCCCTTCACTGATAAATCCCACGAACTCGTATTGATCCCCCACCACCGGCGCAGCCGGCGTAGAATTTTCTACCAATTGAATTGCCACACCCATGGCGCTCTCGTCTGGTCTGAACTGCAGGTTATGCGTAGCCACGATGTCACTGACTGCCTGATATCCGCCCGCCGGTACACCCTCTGTCGTACCTACCACTTTCATCTCTGAGCCTCCTTTCAAATCAACTCGCCGTTTATTGACCGTGAGATCTCGTTTCTTCTTTGGATTGTCAAAGCAAGTCAGAGGCCTGAGAACCATGTGCGATAGTCGGGAAGAGCTTGTTTCAGCACCAATGGCGTTGCGACTTTAGAGATTTGTCCGGCGATGCTCAATCGTTTTTAGATCACAAGCCACGAACAACTGGTCCCAGCGAGCGCAGTCTGTCCTCGCACACTTGAATATAAGGTACTGAAAGTTAGGTACCTGTTCAACGTCACGATCGCATGGTAACGTGTGAGTACACCTGAATGAGGAGCGGAACCATGGAAAGTCTCACGACGACTCTGGTGGAATCCCCTCGTGAACGACCAGTATGGCGGGTGATCCTAGCCGGAGGACTATTGGGCGCGATCCTGCTGGGGACCCCACCTGCGCGAGCCGCCGACTCTTCAGTGCCTTGGGAATGCTCCGGGTATAGTGGAGAAGCGCAGACCCGCTGCCTTCACGCCTTTATCGAAATCCAACGTGAGAAGATTGGGAAGTTGGAAGGCGAACTGCGAGCCCAACAGGGAACGGTGGGCCAGCTCAAGGAACAAGTCGATCGTCAGTCGTCCGCGACGACGGACATCCAACGCCAGTTGTCGGACCGATCCTATGCCGCTCAGTCAGCACCGTATCCCTATCCCTATTCCTATCCGTACGCCTACGCCTATCCGCCGGCCGGCCTCTCGCTATTCTTCGGTCGCCCTTGGTACGGGCCGTCTTATTTTAACCGTCCCTTTTTCTATGGTCCCCGGTTCCGCTACTGCCGCGGCCCCTGGCGTGGCTGTTGGTAAACAGCACACCTCCCCCCGTTTCTGAAGCTCCCAACCCAGCCTCCCATGTCATTTACTAGAACGGTGATTGTTTGTCGAATAGCTTCCACCGGTTCATCTCATGGCGCGGCCTTATTTTTAAGGTGAAAAGGTGAAGATGATAATGTCATGCGGGCACGGATAGCCGTCCTGGCATTGACTTGGAGCTTCCCGGTCGCCAGCATTCGTCCGGTTCTGCGCCGTCGCCCGCGCCTTCACCGTCCTGACACGTCCGGTCTTGGATCCGGGATAAAGCCGTCCCGATTGGGCATCTGCACGAGCGGCAGTGTCTGCGCATCGATCAACGCATCTTCCGCAACGATCCCGTTCTGAAACAGCAGCCACCCAGTCACTGAGTAGACCTCGTCCGGGGTGAGCGATTGCGGTGCCGTGAAGGGCATGGCCCGATTGATGTAGTCGTACAGGGTCGTCGCATAGGGCCAGTAGCTTCCCACGGTCTTGTTTGGCTTGGCCGTCTTTAATGTGTTCCGCCCGCCCACCAACCGATCCTTCGGGCCCTCCTGCCCGGTTGGACCATGGCACATGGCGCACTTGGCGGCATAGACTTGAGCACCCTGTTTGGGTGTTCCTCGTCCTGGAGGAAGACCTTCCCCGGTCGGAGCAACATCGATGTTCCAGGCGCGAACTTCTTCTTCCGACGCCGCGCGGCCCAGTCCATAACCAGGAACGGGTTCTTCAGCGGTCCAACCTGACCAGACATAACTGAGGGCTAGCACAAGCGTGCCCAGTCCCGTGAGTACAGCCTTATGCATGGATGTTCCGTACCTGACCATCATCATTCACCTTCCAGCTTTGAATGGCGTTGTAGTGATAGGTTGAATTGGTACCGCGCACTTTCAGGAGTTCTTGGCGCATCGGCTGGATATATCCCGTTTCATCGATACATCGACTTTGCAGGATCGTCTCCCGACCATTCCATCGCCACGGGAACAGAAAGCGCGTGTGGCATTTGGGCAGGACCGGCTCCTGAAGATGCGCCGCTTGCCAGGTGCGGCCGCCATCGACGCTCACCTCGACCTTTGTCACACGTCCCCGACCACTCCACGCGAGACCTCGGATTTCCTGAAATCCCGGCTGGATCCGCTGCTGTCCCGAGGGAGAGATAATGACGGACTTTGCCTCCATCACCAGCGTGAATTGATAGGCTTTTCCATCCGGCATGAGGTCGGTGTATTTGGCCGTTTCCCAGCGCGTCATGAATGGGGCCGACGCCAGCTTCAGTCTCCGAAGCCATTTTACATTGATGTTGCCTTCGAACCCGGGGATGATCAGCCGCAAGGGATACCCCTGCTCGGGCCGGATGGCCTCTCCATTTTGGCCATAACAAATCATTGCTTCGTGCAAGACTTCTTCGGTGAGCGGAACGCTGCGATCCAGCCCGGCTGCGTCGCTTCCCTCCGCGAGCATCCAAGTTGCGCCGCGCTGAAGACCGGCCGCCTCAAGAAGTACGGAGAGCTTGACACCGGTCCATTCGCTGACACTCGTCAGCCCATGAGTTTGCTGAGCGGTAAAGTCTTGGGGGTCCCGCCAGCCATCCCACGTGTTGCCGGCGCATTCCAGGAACACCAGGCGGGATCGCGCGGGGAACCGCTCCAGGTCCTTCAAGGTGAAGATCATCGGTCGCTCCACGAGACCGTGGAGCAGGAGGCGATGACGGGCCGGATCAATGAGCGGCACACCATTATGATGTCGCTCAAAATGCAGCGGGGCAGGAGTAATGATGCCGTGAAGGT
>JBQTHT010000106.1:0-5536 GCA_052389595.1 Nitrospiraceae bacterium | reverse complement strand
GTCATCTCTCAAACCAAGGCCCAACGCGAAAATCGACGTTGTTCGTCCTTTCACCTTCACAGTTCCAGACGAGACAGGAATGAGACCTGCGATGAGTTGGCATAGGGTAGACTTTCCCGCACCATTTTGGCCGATGATGCCGAGACGCTCACCCGCGTGTACGGAAAGGGAAACGGTGTCAAGTGCCCGAAGACTGATGCCGTTGGTCTTCGTCTCTTGGAGCCCAAGCACATCTTTCACAAATGACTGGATGTACTGGAAAAACGATCCATACGTCTTACTAACATTCTGGAGTTCCACGCTCGGCATCACGATAAGACGCGCTCTCTATCTAACCCAGTCGATCGGCACGGAGGTGAAGCAATGCGATGGGGCACCATGAACGGTCACACTCAGTGCATTTCCGTATGTCCAGCTTCGTGCATCGCAGACATGCATCAGCTCACCAGAGGTCACAGTCGGACTGGTCTTTAAGAATACGTTCATCAGGTACGTACCTGCGGTCAGAGGCAAACGAGGAATACGGAGCCGGACTTCATATCGCCCAACAGCCGACGTGATGGGCAGATCCTCACCCATCAGAAGAATTCCCCAGACTGTTCCCGGCTGTAGAATTTCGATCGAGTAATTCAAGACAACCGGAACTGCCTGATTCACTTGTACACAAACCAGGAACTCGGCATCTTCTTGTGCCTGCGCGTGATACCCACATGGCATATCCGACGTAAACGAGGCGACCTGGGTACATCCCTCCGTTGGAAGATTTAAGTACGAACACACAATCTGGTCCGACGGACCAGATTGGACGATGCGTCCCTGATGCATAAGATGAGCCTGTTCACATAGCTTCAAGATCAACGTCCAGTCGTGCGTTACCAACACACCTGCAGCTCCTTCTGCCATGCGTTCACGCATCCGCCTCCAGCATTTGCCCTGGAAATATTCGTCTCCTACCATGAGAAATTCATCGATCAAATAGACCGCATGGGGAATAGCAGTGGCGGCCGAGAAGTACAGCCGCGCGAGCATACCGCTCGAGTATGTAAAGAGGGGTCGGTCGAACTTGTCGTCTAATTCTGAAAACTGGCAGATCTCTTCCAGGATACCCGACTGATCGCGTCTAGATGCCCCTTGAAGCAATAGGAACCGTCGGGCGTACTCTCGACCGGTAAGTCTTTGCTGCCCAAAAGCTCCAAGATCGAACAAACCAACCGCTCCACCAAGACACAGCATTCTTCCCGAGATCGCTGGATAGATGCCCCCCAGGGTTCGCAAGAGAGAGCTCTTGCCTGCTCCATTCCGTCCAAGGATTCCCACAAACTCTCCCTTGGGAACTGCTAGCGAGACATCGTCAAAAATAGGGATCGTTTGGCTTCCTCTTACCTTCCCAAGCAATATCCGCCAAGCTCCGCTTTTCTCAAATAGGGGGAAAGCCAGGCTTAGCCCTGTACAGGATAGGGCCACGACGCGGTGAACGGGCTTCTCTGCATCCACCCGCCGTATCGACCCAGCGTCCGCTGCCGCCACTGTTCTGTGTTCAAACACCATCAATAACTTGCCTTAAGAGTCGGTCTCCGTGAACTTTGCACTGAGCACATCACAGGATGTTCGTTCACCGATCCTCAATGGTCGCTCGCCCGATACGAGCTTCCCATCCATGATCTTGTCGTAGATCTGCTCGTATCTCTCAGCACAGGCTTCAGCACTGTGCCACTTAAGTGCATAGTTCCGGCTGGCCTGTCCGATTCTCTCGCGCTTTTGCGGATTCAACAAGAGATCCCTAAGGACACCGTAGACAGTTTGCTCCGTGGCAGACACCAGCGGAACATCTTCGAGACAAGTTAATATCTGCTCCGCTTGCGGCTCCCGCAGATTGATATAGCAGATGGTTGGTTTGCCCAGCATCATGCCTTCGCGAGCTGTAGCGCCATACCGACCATAATTGAGCTGGTCTACAATCACATCACACTGTACTTGGTAGAATCTTACGTCGAGATTTCGCATACCGGATACAAATACCAGCCTCACCGGAATCCCCCCGACGTTCAACCGATCAATCGCCGCCACAACCGCTCCAGTCCCCTTGATATTTCGACCACTGTGCGCCCGTGCGTCGTAATTGCCGACTCCATGGTAGACAAGCAACTCCCTTTCTCCACGCTCAAGACGAAACTGCGACGGGACAGGGAGATTCGCATTCCAGATAACTGAGTCCAAACACATCGTGACCGGATCACGAACAGCTTTGCCGCTGGCCTGATAGTCAAGAGCCGGAAAAGTCTCGGTGAAGATCAAGTCGCAGAACCGGTCAACCTTACGTCCCCATGCCAAATTCTTTTTGTCATTGCACACTTCGGGATGTAACTGCCAAATACATCTCTCGCAAGCATTTCCGCCCTCGCTCATCGACCACTTCGCAACGGTAGATTGTGCCACGCCGCTATTGCAACCGCTGATCGTGTAAGCAATCTTTCGTCCGGTCTGCCGCCACTCAACGATGTCAGGTGGCTCATTCATCGCTTCCCATTCCGGGAAAAACGACATGCGACCATCCCCAGCAAAATGGAGGAGGTCGAATCGTTTCTTCGCCAGAGCGAAGAACTCACGGACGTTGTATGACATCTGTTCATATTCCGTCGCATGGAGGGCGACATCTTCCCCATGATAGTAGAGCCAATTGGGCCCACGCGGGTTTTCCAAATTGACACAGATAGCGTCCCAACCTCGCCGCCTAAGTGCCCTCGCAAGATAGTAAAAGTGGTAGTAACTGTGGTGCAGAAATACGACGCTTCGGCGCCGCTCGATTCGTATCCGGCAAGCATGCACATATCCGATCGCGCGTCGTTGTTCGACTCTCGCCCGCCACGATAGAGAGCGGAGGAACCGCTTGAGCTGCGGAATCGCCTCACGGACAATCGTTCGGACTATCCAATGCAAGACGGGGAACCGTTCCTTGAGCAATTTGCGCAGCATAAGGATCGTCGAGATCGTTAAGGCTTTCTATAGTCGTACCACCCATTTCCCAAGACCAGTCTGGCATGAGCGCTCTGCAAAGAGTAACTCGATGAGGGACGATCAGGACTCGAAGGGCAGTGCGTTCATTTCGAAAAATGACTGAACAATGATTGAACTGGCTATTCAAACTAAAAATCTCTGCGCTGAAAAATGGCGCAGGCAGCGGTGATTATGAGTGCGGCATAGAAAAGTCCGTAGACAGACGCCATCGCCTCATACGGCAAAGTGACAGCAACTCCCATCGCAGCCTGTCCTTTGATATTCAACGTCTCAAGGTTCGGACAGAGATAGTAAAGGCCCGTCATCACAGCCTGTATTGTTTCATTCTTGCTTTTTAGGGCTACCCCTTTTAGATCGGTAGTCAGGTGGCCAATGACGTACAGTCCAATGGTCATAATGGCACTCAAAGTTGAGGAGCTAAACGTGGAAAAGAAGAGCGCAATGGCTGTGACCACCAGTAATTCCACGAAGATCAATTGGACAGCTTGCAACAACGCGACATGTATCGTGGCCTCACTCATCCACAGCGTGACGAGATAGACGGCTAACATAATCACGATATTTACAAACAACGTCAACGCCAATCCGCAATACTTCCCCAAGATAAATTCCCAACGTTTCAGCGGTCTGGCCATGATGGTATAAATCGTCCTTCGCTCTATCTCTTTGCTGACCAGTCCGATTCCAACAAAGATCGCGAGAATGACTCCGATCATGTTGATCGCAGCAAGACCCATGTCCGTAACGATCTTGTGTTGTTCTGTGAAGGTCAAACTGGCAAGCACCACGGAAGCGCCGATGAGGAGCAACGCGAAGAACAGCAGGTTATAGAGAATCTTATCCCGAAGATTCTCCTTGAACGTATTCGCCGCGATCACACCGATGTGCCACATACTCAGTCCTGCTGGGCCTTGCGTTGAAGGAACAGATCTTCGAGCGACCCTTTTTGCGGGATAACCGAGACTAACCGTCCACCGTGCTCTCTGATGGTCGCCAGGACGCTTTCGATCGCGCTTGACCCCGGCAATACAATTAAGCACCTCAGGCCTTGCTGCAGCACGCGTGTAGCAGCCTGTGTAATGGCCGATATCTTATCCACCTGAAGACCCTCACAAACGATTTCTACTGACTGGGTTTGCCCTCGACTGACGAGTTCATCGATACGACCAGTCGCCTGGAGCTGGCCTTTTATGATGATTCCCACTCGATCGCACATCATTTCGACGTCCGGAATGATGTGGGAACTGAAGAACACGGTCTTTCCCTGATCGCGAAGGCTGAGAATCACGTCGCGAATCTGTTTGCGCCCGATCGGATCAAGACCTGACATCGGTTCATCAAGGATAACGAGTTCAGGGTCATGGATGAGGGCTTGTGCAAGTCCTACCCGTTGAAGCATGCCTTTCGAGAAGGTCCGAAGTTGACGGGTCCTGGCTTCCGTCATACCTACTGTTTCCAGGAGCCCCACTACACGTCGATTAATTTCTCCTCGGCTCAGACCGGCAAGCTGCCCGTAGAAAACAAGAAATTCTTCGGCGGTGAGATAGTCATAAAAATACGGCGCCTCCGGGAGAAATCCGACCTTCCGCCGGGTTCGAACATCACCGACCGGCTCTCCTAGGACTTCCGCGCTTCCGCCAGTGGCCCCCATCAGGCCGAGAAGAATTTTCAGGGTCGTCGTTTTCCCTGACCCGTTCGGCCCCAGAAATCCATAGATCTCCCCTCGCTGAACGGACAACGATAAGCCGCAGAGAGCTTGAACCGGAGGTCGGCCCGGCCAACTCGGTTTGAATGTTTTTCTCAGTTCGTGAACGACAATCGCATCCATCGGTCATCCGGGGCTAGGTATGGTTCCCACCATACAAGAATCTGTAGTACTCTCACCTCACTTGCGGTGAAGGCGGAATCGCTTTTCAAGCGCGAGGCTGTTCACCGTTCCCTCCGTTTCATTGAGTTGATACCTTTCACCAAACGGTTCATCCGGGATCCGATTGATGATTCCACCCGTAACCAGGTCTTCGAGTTTCTTGGGTAGCTTGTTGGAGCGCGCTCGGTAACGTCTGATGCCTTCTTCCAAAAAACGCAGGTCACGCTCTACGACAACTTCCTTTATTCGCCGGGCAAGTCCTTCTCGAATTCGCTCATCCGGCACTTGCGCATACAGTCGCTGCAGAAATTCCAAAGCGGCATCAGGGTCTCCTGCTTCGATTGTCATTTTCGCCGCGAGTTCCGGCAAGTATTTCGGAGAACCTGGGAGGGAGGCGGCGGCCTGGAAATAAGTACTGGCGGTTCCGGGGTCATGGCGTTCGAAGTAATAGGCATATCCCAGCAGAAAAGGGAGTACCCAGGCCTCAGGGTTGTGCCGCATACCTTTCTTCAAGAGCGATATACTCTCGTCGATTTGTTGGGCCGAGATCGCGAGCACCGTCCCCAGTGCTTGGTATGCGTGAACAAATTGCGGGTCTAGATCAGTGAGCACATCCCCGGCGTGATACGCCCAGCGATATCCATCTATCGTTTG
>JBQTHT010000105.1:0-11619 GCA_052389595.1 Nitrospiraceae bacterium | reverse complement strand
GCCCCTCTCCCCACCGGGGAGAGGGGCAACTCTATCTAAGAGTTCTGAATTATGAGTTCTGAGTTAAGAACGCTGGGCCATCCGATGGTCGCAGCGGTGTTGGCGGTAAGCCTGCGTAAGTTCTGAGTTTTGAGTGATGAGTTCTGAGTTGGAAGAGACGGGCCCTATGGATGACGTGAGAAGGTCTGGGCATCCATATTGGCTGCAGCATTAACGACCTGCCTTTCTGAATTCGTGTCAGGCGAGGCGTGGGCTGAAGAGCTGTCAGGGCGGACCTCAGAGATCACGGTGAGCGACGAGCTCCAACTGTTAAAGGAAGAAGAAACCGTCAGTAGCGGCGACACGATCGGGAGTCGGGTGATGGGATGGATCACGGTGAAGTTCTGAGTTTTGAGTGCTGAGTTGGCGGACAAGAAAAGGAAGTTATGAATTTTGAGTGCTGAATGAGGAATGCGAGAGCGCGTTCTGAGTTATCAGAGACGAGTTTCAAGTACTGAGCTGAGCCATTCTGAAGGTTCTGCGCGTTGGAGAATGATGCAGAGATGGACGGGAAGGTAAAAACAGAAACCCCAAGACCGACGGACCGGTCAGTCAAAGCATATCACCGCTTCTGGTTTTCTTTGCGTTCGAGGTATCGAAAGACAAGCGCGGCCCCGATCGCAAAAACCAGAAGAATAGCGAGCATCAGGTTAATGAGTTCCATGAGTTATGCTCTCTCTTCCGGCGTGATGAATAAGGCAACCACCAACAGCGCCACAGCGATAAAGACGCCAATCAAGAAGTTAAGCAGCGCAACCTTGCTCTCTGGAAGAATCGCGCCGATCCCAATGACAGTCAGCAAGTACTTGGCTAAGTCAAACAATAGATTTGCGAGCTTCTCCCGCTTGTTATGCTGCGGTCCTTTCACTGTTGTCCAGTCTACCGCGGTCAGCCTCTCAAGTAAAGTGAGGTCCTTTGCCAATGGTTTTGTCGTGATCGGCAGCCGGATGATGGGATGGATCACGGTGAAGTTCTGAATGAGGAATTAGGAATGTGGAATGAGGAATTGGGGAGAGGGAATCAGCAATGAGCAATGAGGAAGTACGAATTAAGAATGCGAAATGAGGAATTACTGATTCTGAAGATTAGCCCATGAGGAATTAGAAATGAGAAATGAGGAATTGAAGACGGCTAGACGGAACATCGTTCAAGAGAAGAGCGTTGCTTTCGCTTCGAGGATCATCAAGCTGAGCCGACGACTCCAGCTTGATTGCAGAGAATTGGTCTTATCCAAGCAGCTACTTCGCTCCGGCACGTCGATCGGGGCAAACATAGAGGAAGCCATCGCTGCACAGAGTAAAAAAGATTTTCTTGCGAAGATGTCCATTGCAATGAAGGAGGCGCGAGAGGCGCGTTATTGGTTAAGGCTGACTCGTGAATCCGGTGTACTGAATGATCCAGAGGTTCACGCTCTGCTTCAGGATTGTAACGGACTTGTCAATCTACTCAGTAGCATCACTCTGACCACTCGTCGGAACCTCGCAGCGAATGGACGGTCTCCCTCTCGTAATAATCAGAATTTCTCATCCAACATTTCTCATTCCTCATTCCACATTCCACCTTGGGCCAGCGGAGGACGCCATGATCACCGCCGCGTCGGAACAACGCATTCTCATCGTCGATGACGATCCCGATATTTGTGTCGCGCTGCAAGATCTGTTGCGGCATGACGGGTATCACGTGGTCTTTGTCGGTACCTGCAAGGACGCGTTCGCCGCGTTCCGCCGGAGTCATTACAATGCGGTGCTGCTGGACGTTGGGTTGCCGGATGGGGATGGACTGTCGGTGCTTCCCGTCCTGCAGGACCTCGACCCGTCGTTGCCGGTCATTATTCTAACCGCCTTCACGACGACCGAACGCACGATCGGGTCGCTGTCAAAGGGCGCCTTTGCGTATCTCACCAAGCCCTACAATCGGGACGAGTTGCGCGCGACGCTCACGCGGGCGGCGGGCGTCAAGGCACTGGCGGTGAAAGCCGAGTCGGTCGAGCACGCGCTCGCGGAAAGCGAGGCACGATTTCGCTCACTGGTCGAATCGGCGACGGACGCCATCGTGCTGGCGGACCAGACGGGGTCGATTATTTCCTGGAATCGAGCCGCTGCGACGATGTTCGGGTATGCCGACTACGAGGTCCTCGACAAACCTCTGACCCTGCTCATGCCGGTTCGCTATCGGGAGGCCCATGAGCAGGGCCTTGCTCGTGTGCGCGACACAGGCGAAACCCGCCTCATCGGAAAAGTCATTGCGCTCCATGGGCTGCGGAAGGACGGCATCGAGTTTCCGCTGGAGCTGGGGCTCGCGACGTGGCGAACTTCCAGCGGGGCATTTTACAGCGGCATCATTCGCGATACGACCGAGCGCACGCGAGCGGAAGAAGCGCTCAATCGACTCCGTCACCAACACGCCCTGATTTTGACGCAGGCCGGAGAGGGTATTTATGGCATCGATGCCGCAGGGATCACGACGTTCGTCAACCCGACGGCTGCGAAGTGGCTCGGATATGAAGAGCACGAGTTACTCGGGCAACCCATGCATCCCTTATTGCACCATACGAAGCCGGACGGATCCCACTATCCCGTCGATCACTGCCCGATCCACGCCGCGATGCGGGACGGACGCGTTCGCCGCGTCACGACTGAAGTGTTCTGGCGAAAGGATAGGTCCAGCTTCCCGGTGAAATATGTCAGCACTCCTATTCGAGAGGAAGGCCGGATCGTGGGGGTGGTGGTCGTGTTCAGCGATATCTCCGAACAGAAACGCGCGGAAGCCGTGCTGAAACAGAGCGAGGAGCGGTATCGGACATTATTTGAAGACAATCCCTCGATGTACTTCATCGTGGATACTGCCGGAACGGTCGTGTCGGTGAATCGCTTCGGCGCCGAGCAACTTGGCTATACGCCCGAAGAACTCATCGGTCAGTCCGTTCTGCAAGTGTTTTACGAAGCGGATCGCGAAGCCGTGACCCAAAAGGTGGCGGCTTGTTTGGAACAACCCGGCCGGGCCTTGAGTTGGGAATTTCGAAAAGTACGGAAAGATGGAACGCTGATCTGGGTGCATGAAACGGCCAAAGCGATGCGCGATGCGGACAATCGGTCCGTGGTCTTAATCGTGTGCGAGGATATTACGAAACGTAGGCGGGCCGAAGCCGCACTGCGCTGGAGCGAGGAGCGGCTGGAACTTGCGGTGCGAGGGTCCACGGATGGTCTGTGGGACGGTCGTCCGTTTCCAGATGAGCCCTGGTCTTCTCCGCGTACGCCGGTGTGGTGGTCGCCTCGGTTCAAGGCAATGCTGGGGTTCGGCGAGGATGAATTTCCGGATGTGCTTGCCAGTTGGATAGATCGGTTGCATCCCGACGATCATGAGCGTGTCTTTGCCGCGCTCACTGCCCATATCGAACGCAGAGAGCCGTATGACGTGGAATATCGACTGCAAACCAAACAAGGAGACTATCAATGGTTCCGGGCACGTGGGCAAGGCATGTGGGACACGGACGGCCGGCTGCTTCGCATGTCGGGCTCGCTGCAGAGCGTATCGGACCGCAAACAGGCGGAAGAAGAACTGCTGCGCACTACCAATCGGTTGCAGGCCATCTTGGATAACAGCCCTGCGGTGATCCAACTGAAGGATGCGCAAGGTCGCTATACGTTGGTGAACAGTCGTTGGCAATCTCTATTCGGCATCTCGGCGGAGGAGGCCATCGGCAAGACCGTCTATGATATTTTCCCCAAAGCCGTTGCGGAGACCTTGCAAGACAACGATCACAGGGTCCTTCAAGCCGACACACCACTGGAACTCGAGGAGCACATTCCGCAGAGAGACGGCCTTCACACCTATATTTCAGTTAAATTTCCCCTCCACGACGCGGCAGGATCCGCGTACGGCGTCTGCGGCATTTCCACGGATATTACCGAACGCAAACATGCTGAGCAGGCCTTGCGCGCGAGCGAAGAGCGGTTGAGGCTCGCGCTTTCGGCGGCGCACTTGGGCGTGTGGGATTGGAATGTCCAGAGCGGATCAGTCTTTTGGTCGGAAAGCGTGGAAGGTCTCTTCGGTCTGCCCCCCGGTGCGTTTGCCGGAACGTACGCCGCCTATCTTGAGCTCATCTATCTTGAAGACCGAGGAATTGTTTTGCAGACCATTCAACAGGCGCTGCACGAGGGCATGGCTTATGAGATTGAGCATCGCATCGTGTGGCCCGACGGCAGTCTTCATTGGTTGGCCTGCTCCGGACAGGTCACCCGTGATGAGAGCGGCAAGGCAGTTCGGGTGTTGGGGACGGTGCGGGATGTGACGGCCCGCAAACTGCGCTGACGACATCCTGTCGGATGATGAGTGATAGACGTGATAGACCGAGCGACGAAGACTGAAGCGCGAGCCCGGGGTATTGCTATGGGCTGGGTATAGTGAAGAGTTATTTCAACACATACATGGTCGGTCTTCTCTGCCTGTCGGCAATGGTCAGCGTGGCGATGGGTTCGCCCGCCGCTGCCGCGTCTGTGGATATCGCCATCCTGAAATCCTCCGACATCGCGGCTTACAGCCAGGCAATCGAAGGGTTTAAGTCCTCGGCTCCGAACTCCTGGGCTTTTACCGAATACAACTTGGACGGCAATCTCGAGCGCGGTCGCAAGCTGGCTCAAAAGATTCGCGCTTCCGACGCGACGTTGGTCTTCGCCGTGGGGTTGAAGGCCGCGCTCGCCGCGAAACTCGAGATTGTCGATATTCCGGTGATCTTTTCCATGGTCCTGGATTCCGCGAAGCATGACTTGACTATGCCGAATATGACCGGCGTCCTGCTGGAAGTGCCGATCGACCGTCAACTCGCGACCATTCGTTCTATCTTGCCGAGCGTCAAACGAATCGGCGTCCTCTACGACCCATCAAAAACGATCAATACGATCGAGGAAGCCCGTCGTCAGGCGAAGGCCTATGGCTTTGAGTTGGTGCTCGGACAAGTCAGCTCGGAGAAGCAGGTGCCCACTGCGCTCCGAGGAATGTTGGGGACCGTCGGGGCCTTGTGGCTTGTGCCGGATTCCACGGTCCTCACCGACGAATCGCTTCGATTCATCCTGAACTCAGCGCTCGATCAGAACGTACCGGTGATCGGATTTTCTCCCGAGTTCGTCAAAAGCGGCGCGCTGTTGAGCGTATCGGTGAACTATGGCGACGTAGGACGCCAATCCGGGCTTCTGGCCAAGAAAGTCATCGAGAGTCAGGCGCCCCTGTCGATTCGAGCCGTATCGGCCGACCGCATCAAGATCGCGATCAATCTCAAGACTGCGAGATTCTTGGGCATCGAGGTTCCGAAGGAGGTCGAAAATCGTGCGGATGAAATCTACTAACATCGAGGGTGACGATGGCACACGCTTCATCAGCCTGCGGACGAAGTTCGTCGCATTCTTGAGTCTCATCATCATTGCAAGCTGCGTGGGCTTGACGTGGTACTTCGTCCAAAACAAGACCGCGGCGATGACAGAGCAATTGACGAGTCTTGGCAACATCCTCGTGAAGAACCTTGCCTACAACAGCCGTTTTGGGCTGATCACGGGAGACACGTCCTTCCTTCAGCAGCTCCTCGACGGCACGATGGAAGTCGAGGAGGTGGTGTATGCCGTCATGACGACCGAGCCTGATGGAAGACCGTTGGTCTCGCGAACCAAGGGTATGCTGAAGAGCCGAAAGACCCTCGATCGGTCGCGCGGTATCCCTCTTTACCCCGACGCGGCCATCGCGATTAAACTGTTCGGATCATCGGACAATGCCCCCGTCGTCACTGCGTTCACGACCGCCGACGGGGACACCATTTACGACTTTGCCGTGACGATCCGGCGTCGACCTCAACCAGAGCCGTTCTCGGATCCATTCTCGCTTGCTCCTCCGGACAGGCAGCAAACGTCGGACGCGGCGATTGAAGGTCCCGGCAAGGTGTACGGCCTTGTGCAGATCGGTCTCTCTCAAGCGCAGAAGAAACAGGCATTGAACGATGTGATTCGAGACCTTGTCGTTCTTGCGTTTATCATCATCGCCGTCGGGATTATCTCTACGATCTTGCTCTCAGGACGCATCGTCACGCCGCTGAGAAGTTTGATGATGGTGGCGCGCCGGATTGCGTCAGGCGATCTTCAGACCCTGATTACGCCCACCACGGCTGATGAGGTCGGTCAGTTGACCCGTGTGTTCAATTCCATGACCCAATCGTTGAAAGAACGGGATGACGCGATCTCCACGAACTTGGAGACGATCCGCAGACAGGTCAGCCAATTGACGACGCTGAATCAAGCGAGCACGGCGATTACCTCGACCCTCGACCTCGATCGGCTGCTGAGCTCCGTGCTTCAACTCTTGATGGATAACCTTGGGTTTGCGCACATGACTTTGGTGCTCTATGACAGCGACCGGGGCATTGCGTATGTAGGACGGGCCGCAGGGGTGTCTCAGGAGGTGGAGGAAGCGGCCCGCACGTTGGAGATTCCGGTGCGGGACGACGACGGCACCGACGCCGAACTGCTGCTCCGCGGCAAGCCGATTCTCGTTCTTGACATCGAGACAGTGGCCGGCCGGATGTACCCTCCCGTGCTGGCGCTCATTCGTCAAATCGGCGTTATCTCCTTCGTCGGAGTGCCGCTCCGCAGCCAACAACGGATTTTAGGCTACCTCGCTGCTGATCGAGGGGCCCAGCCTTGCCGGCAGGAAGACCTGGACCTGCTTCTGACTGTGGCCAGCCACGTGGGAGTGGCCATCGACAACGCCAGGGCCTATTTAGAACTCGAACTCCTGACCCAAACCCTGGAGAAGCGAGTGCAAGAGCGCACACAAGAGTTGCAAACCGTCAACGACAAACTGGAGGAACAAGATGAAAGGAAGTCCAAATTCGTGTCGGTCGCTTCTCATGAGCTCCGTACGCCGATGACCTCCATCCGAGGATTTGTGGAAAATATGTTGGACGGCCTGACCGGAGAGTTGACGGAACGCCAGCGCTATTATTTGTCACGCGTCAAACATAATGTCGAACGGCTGACTCGCTTGATCAACCAATTGTTGATTTGGTCGAGGATCGACGCCGGACGAGTCGAGCTTGTCCTCGGGCCGGTCTCAATCGCGGAGCTTGTTCATGACGTCGTCAGCAGTTTTCAGACACTGGCGGAGAGCAGCCAGGTCGTGCTGCAGACTCAAGTTCCCGAAGGGTTGCCTACGCTGCGAATCGACCGAGACAAGATCGAACAGGTACTCTGGAACTTGATCGGTAATGCGCTCAAGTTTACTCCACCGGGCGGTCGGGTCGGTGTCGAAGCCTGCGCGCAGGAGAATAATTGCATTGAAGTGTGTGTGGCCGATACGGGATGCGGCATTGCTCCACACGAGACCATCAAATTGTTCGACGAATTTTCAAAAATAGAATCCACCCTGCCTGGCTCGCAAGGCGCGCAACTCGGTTTGTTCATTACCAAGAGTTACGTGAAATTGCACGGCGGACAAATCTCGGTGGACAGCAACCTCGGATTGGGCAGTCGGTTCTGTTTCACGCTACCCATTGACCTCCCATAGGCTTAAGAGAGGTAACCCCTCTCCCACCTCAGGCTTCACCCCTTCCGGTATCCCGTTTCGATGTATCACATCCGATAATCGTCGTATGTAATTCGATACGTCTCTATGACTCTATACTTTCACCGGCTAATGCCGGGTGTGAGAGCCGACCTGATACCCCTTGCGTAATCAAGAGTTTGGAGGCAACGCAACCAGATCCAGCCCATGAATAGAAATGGCACGGCAGTTGCGGAGTCATCAGACAAGCCATGTCGCACACTACAGTAACAGATTCTAGAAGCTTTTTGATCGGGGAGGGACGTCCCATGTCGGCACCATCCATTCTCATCGTCGACGATGATCCCGATATCCGCGAGTCGTTGAGTGACATGCTGGTCTATGAAGGCTACAGCGTGCAGACCGTGGCGTATGGGACCCAAGCGCTTCAAGAAGTCAAACAGCAACGGTATGGCGCCGCGCTGTTGGATATTCAACTCCCGGACCTGGATGGGTTGTCGGTGTTGAAGGTCATGATGGAGTTGGACCCGCATCTTCCGATTGTCGTGATGACCGGGCATGCGAGCACGGAGAACACGATCGGTTCTCTCACCAAAGGCGCCTTCGCGTACTTGACCAAACCCTATAACTCGGACGAGGTGAAAGCGGTCCTGCAGCGGGCGTTATCCGTTAAAGGTCTTACCGTGCGCGCGGAACACATGGAACAGGCTCTGCACGCCAGCGAAGTGCGGTTTCGTGCCCTCGTCGAGTCGGCCACGGACGCTATTGTCCTCGCGGATCAGGGCGGCCATATCATTTCGTGGAACAAGGCCGCGGAACGATTGTTCGGTTACGAGAAGGAAGAAGCCCTCGGTCACTCACTCTCCATGCTCATGCCGGCTCGGTACCGGGAAGTCCATGAAACCGGCCTTGCCCGTGTGGTTGGTACGGGCCAGACTCGAGTCGTCGGGAAAACCGTCGAGTTGGTCGGTCTCACGAAGCAAGGACGGGAATTTCCCTTGGAACTCTCCCGCGCCTGGTGGAGCACTCAGGAGGGAAGCTTCTTTAGCGGCATCATTCGTGACATCACGGAGCGCAAACGGGTGGAGAGCGTGCAGCACATGCAACTTGCCGTGAGCCATGCCTTGGCCGCGGCCGACACGATTGAAGATGCGGCGCCGGCGCTTCTCCAAGCGATGGGGGAGGCTCTCGAATGGGACGTCGGCATGTTGTGGCGCATCGATTCGCAGGCGCAGACGTTGCGTTGTGAAACGATTTGGGCCAAGTCTTTTGCCAAGATCGATGAGTTTGTGGCTCTCAGCCGTGTCACGGCTCTCCCTCCCGGGATCGGATTGCCGGGACGCGTCTGGAGCAAGGACGAAGCCGCATGGATTCACGATGTGGCGGAAGATCCCAATTTCCCCCGCGCCCCCACCGCCGTGAGAGCCGGCCTGCATGGAGCCTTCGCGTTTCCCATACGGACCGGCGAACGCATCGAGGGGGTTATCGAGCTGTTGAGTCGCGATAAGCGAGAGCCCGATCCCCCATTCCTGCAAATCACCGCGGATATCGGGATGAAGATCAGCCAATTCATGGACCGGAAGCAAGGGGACCGCGCGTTGCGTCAGGCTTATGAGGAAACAGAAAGAATTTTAGCCAGCCTGCCGGGTGGAATTCTGATTCTCAACGACAAGACCGAGATCATCTACGCGAACATGCTCGCCGAGCAGTACTTTGCCCGAGCGGGGCAGACGCTGCTCCGACAACCGCTGCTGGAAGCGATCCCTATGACGGGAACATCCTGCGCCCTCTTGAAGCAGGATCTCACGTCAATCAATCTCCCGACCAGGCAACGTCGGCAGGATCCCGACTTTGAAGCCGATCAGCGCACGTATCGCTACCGTCTGTTTCCCGTGACCATTCGAGGCAACGTACCGCAAACCGGCATGATCATTTGGGACGTAACGGAAGAGAAGCACCTGCAAGAGCAGATCATGCAGACGGAAAAGCTGGCCAGCCTGGGCACGATGGTGTCCGGGATGGCTCATGAGATCAATAATCCCGCGCAAGCGATTCTCGGTATGGCGGAATTGATTCGGGAAGAGGAGCATGTCGAAAATATACGGGAATACGCGACGGACATTATTACGTATGCCAAGCATGTGTCGGGCATCGTTCGAGATTTTGCGTCCTATACTCGTATGTCTGCGCGTGATGGGGATAGTGACGTGGACCTACAGGAACGGTTGGAAGAGGCCGTCAAAATGGTGCGGCGTGGTCCCCATTTCGGGTATGTCGAGGTGGTGACGCACTATCAACCTCTTCCTCCTCTGCGCGTTCGGAAAGTGGAAATTGATCAACTCTTCGTCAATTTGATCAGCAATGCCGTACAGGCCATGAACGGGAAGGGCCGTCTCACGCTCTCTACCGTGAAGGAGAACGATCGCCTGACCGTTCGCATCACGGATACGGGCTGCGGGATTCCCCCGAGCCTGCTGCAAAGGATTTTTGATCCCTTCTTCACCACGAAGGGGCCGGGGAAAGGGACCGGGCTGGGGCTCAGCATCGCCCACACGATCGTGACCAAGTATGGCGGCGCCTTGCATGTCGAGAGCGAGGAAGGCAAAGGAACCACCTTTACGCTTTGTTTTCCACAGGATACTTATCGATAAGGAGGATGGTAATGCACACAGCACGTCACGATTCAGGAATGGTGCATCGGGGACGCGTGTTAGTAGCGGATGATGAAGCAGCGGTGCGGAGAACGATCACCTTGTCGCTGTTGAAAGCGGGCTATGACGTGGTCGACGCGGAAGACGGCGAACAAGCCATCCACGCGCTCAACTCAGGGGATAACCCCTTGATGATCGATACCATCATCTGCGACATTCGCATGCCGAAGATCAATGGCACGGACGCGATCGCTTATTTTCGCGCGCAGTATCCCTCGGTGCCGGTGGTCGTTCTGACCGGCTATCCCGACGTTGAACTCGCGATCGCCTTAATGAAGCTTGGGGTGAGAGATTACTTGATGAAGCCGGTCACGAAGGAAGAATTGGTGCGGGTCGTCGACCAATCCGTCGGTCACCATGTGCTCTTCAATGATCAGTTCGTGGCCTAGTCGATGAGGACCTGCCGAGGCCCGTCCATGCCCGCTTGAACACGGTGCGGAGGCCGAAATAGGCGAACGAATCTTTCAAGTTGGAATAAAACCGCTTCAATGTACCCATCGCCGGATTTGTCACATATTCCATCGTTAGGGCGATACGTTCCTCTCCTTCAGCCAAAGGCGTCACTGCGTGCCAAAGCTTGTCTCCATTAAAAATCACAAGGTCTCCTGGTGCAGTCACAAGCTCCAGATCTTTCGGCTGTTTCGTCGGATGGTCCTTGTATAGCTGACAGACCAATTTACATTGTCGGGACTGATCCACCAGCCCCATGAGGATGGTGTATCGTGCTCCCTTGTAATAGGACGTGTCATAGTGAAAGCCGATGTAGTCTCCCGGCTCGGTATAGTAATAGAGCGCGCAAGCATGCGGATCGTTATCCGGGCAGAGCATTACTTGCGCATCCACCAGACGTCCGAGAAAACTGATAAACGTAGGCGACCGGTAGAATTCTAAAAACTCGGGGGCCTTTTCCCGCACCGTGTAATAACTGACGCTGCCCCCTTTCTTATGTCCGGGAATGTAGTTGCGGTTCAGGTCTCGTTTTAGGTTTCTCGCTTGGTGGACAAGCTGCTGCTGGACGACATCCCGAGGAAGGAACCCTTTCAAATAGACGAATTCATTCTGCTCCCAATACTCTTTGCGCGCGTGATCAAAATCGAGCGCCGCCACCGCGCGCTCGACCGCCTTTGTCATCGTCCCCATTGCTGTTTGTAACATCAACCCTTGTCCTAGTTCTGAGTGCTGAGTTCTGAGTTCTGAGTTCTGAGTTCACCGCTAACTCAAACCTCAGCACTCAGCACCGCTCAGCGCCTTACGGGGCGCTGAGCGTGGGCGCTTTCACCACTTCGACTCCAGCCGGCGCTTGGAATTCAAAGACATCTTCCTTCAG
>JBQTHT010000104.1:0-7696 GCA_052389595.1 Nitrospiraceae bacterium | reverse complement strand
ATCGAGAGCGTTATGGCTGTTCTTGGCGATGTTAAGACTGATCGAGTTGACTGCGCGGTTCATCTGGGACTTCAGTCCATAATCCTCATGGCGAGGCAATCTCGAAGTAAGCATGTAGACTGTCTTCGCATACTCTCTTGCCATCTGCCAGATCTCCAAAGTTTCAAATCGGAACGCCATTCTTTGTCTAGCTCGTGCTATACGCCATAAGCCATACGCTCTTTACAGGTTCAGCACCGGAAACCTTGGCAGCGACGATTCACCGGCTCCAGTGAGTTTGATGACGATCTCATAGAGTTGATGAAACCGTTCCGGCTTCACCGGCTCGAAGCCACGACCCAACACTGCCTGATTGGCGGCGTCCAGCAGCGGCTTCATCTTGGGCCACTGGGCGAGAAACGTTTGCCCCATCTGATCGCCCAAGCCCGCCAGCGCACGGAATTGGCTCTGCAAGGGCAACGTGTACTTCCCATCCACATCATCGAGGTAACAGGTGCGACAGATCTCGCGCAACGCCTCCGGTAAGTGATCCGGCTGTACGTCCCACGTTCTAATTTTGTGCTGTTTGAACAATTGCCGTTGAGCAAACGCTTCCAGGGCCCGGAGCAGGGAGGCCATCGCCCTTTCTGCATCATGGTCGAGATCGGCTCGGCGGCGCGCATGGGCGAGCAGATCGAGCGCGAGACTCTCCTTCACGTCTTGGGGGTCCAGCACTAACTTTTCCAGGAATCCGGCATTGGCTTTGATCGCGGGCAAAACCTGCTTCAACCCCTCCGGCCCGCCCCACATCGAGGCCATCTCCAGCGCTTTCCATGACGTCTTGAGCTTGTCCCAGGCCTGCCGGTACTGGAACTGCTCCCACAATCTGTATCCTTCTGCGAGGTCGGCAAAGGCGCGATACAAGGGTTTCTGTCCACCGCTCACACGGGCTTCAATGTGGCGAAACGAAGCCGCGGCTGCGCCGAACCATCCGTGGTTGAACAGCGCGCAAGCCTCTCGACGAGACTGCGCCGCCGCTTCATCCCACGGATTCCCTTGCAGCCAGACCCGTTCACGTCCGTCGATGGACACTGATTCGCCGACCTCAATGTTCTTGGTATCCGCATGAACAATCGACAGCATCCGAGATGTTGAGGCGATCCCGGCGAGCGCCAGGCCGGCGCACATCGCGGGCGTGCCGCCGGTCAGATCCACGACGAGATCGCCCGGCCCCACCTCCCAGGTCCGCAACATGTCGGGAAGGGATCGGGACAGGATTTGATAGGACGCCATGAAATTCGCCGGATCGGGAGTCACGATCCAATCCCAGCGGCGAGGCATCTGTTCGATCTTCGGTTGAACGGCTTGCTCGACCAAGGCTTTGGCCGGTTCCGTCACAAAAAAACAGAGGGACTCCGGCTTCAGCCGGTTGATGACGTAGACCGACGGCGACGGATCGTCCGTCATCGCGATCAGCAATGCTCGAACGGAACTCTCAATCGGCATGACGGGCGGACTATAACACCGCCTCTGAACTCGATCAATCGGCGGTCCTCGATCACCCGTGCTCTTGACGCTCTACGCAAACGCGCTTAGACTTTCACCCGTTGCTCTTGGTTTCGTTGTTCGATTGTGAAGGTGAACGGCTGTCGATGCTCTGGTGGTATTGGGCATTTCTCGGCTTGATATTCCTGGGGATTGAACTCGTGACCCCAGGCGGGTTTTATATTCTTTTTTTTGGTCTGGCTGCGCTGGCGGTCGGAGCGCTTGTGAGCGTCGGCGTCGTCGATGCCGAATGGATGCAGTGGCTTCTCTTTTCCATTCTGTCTATCGTCTCGCTCGTGTTGTTCCGCGGTCCCCTGCTCCGACTTATTAAATCGCACGAGATCGAGTCGCCGCCCGTGGATGGGATGGTGGGGGGAGTGGCGACCCCGCTGGAAGACCTGGCTCCGGACGGGACCGGCAAAGCGGAGTTCCGCGGAACAGCGTGGACCGCGCGAAACGCCGGCTCGGTGACCCTCACCAAAGGCCATCGCTGCCGGATCGAACGAGTCGATGGCCTGACCCTTTGGCTGAAGCCAGAATAGGAAATCACCATATGGAGGAAAGCATCATGTCAGGCGGATTGTTTGTCGTGCTGGTTCTAGCCCTGCTGGTCATCATCACGGTCGCCAAGACCGCCCGTGTGGTTCCGCAACAGAGCGCCTACGTCGTCGAACGACTCGGCAAGTATTCACGCACGCTCAATGCCGGCTTTCATATTCTTATCCCGTTCATTGATAACATCCAGTACAAACACTCGCTCAAAGAAACAGCCGTCGATATCCCGGAACAAATCTGCATCACCAGGGACAACGTGCAAGTATCAGTGGACGGCATTCTGTATCTGAAGGTCTTGGACCCACAACGTACATCGTACGGGATCAGTGACTATCGATTCGCGATCATTCAGCTTTCGCAGACAACCCTTCGCAGCGAGATCGGCAAGATCGACCTGGATCGCACGTTCGAAGAGCGCACGAACATCAATATTCAGTTCGTGAATGAATTGGATAAAGCGTCGGAACCCTGGGGCGTTAAGGTGTTGCGCTATGAAATCAAGAACATCACGCCGCCCAAAGATGTGCTCAACGCCATGGAAAAGCAGATGCGCGCGGAGCGGGAGAAGCGGGCGGTGATCTTGACCTCCGAAGGCGAGCGGGACGCGGCGATCAATCAAGCGGAAGGCCAAAAGCAGCAAGTCATTAAAGCCTCGGAGGCGAAGAAGCAGCAACAAATCAACGAAGCGGAGGGCGCGGCGTCGGCTATTCTTGCCATCGCCGCCGCGACGGCGGAGGGCTTGCGAAAAGTCGCCGACGCGACCCAGGTGCAAGGCGGCTATGAGGCCGTGCAACTTCGTGTCGCAGAACAATACATCACCAGATTCGGCGAACTCGCTAAGTCCAGCAATACGCTTGTCCTCCCCGCCAGCGTCTCGGACGTCGGCTCCATGATCGCCCTCGCGATGAACGTGATCGGCAAGCGGCCTTCAGTTCCTCCGCCGGCTAAATAGCCAACACGACTCGAGAAAGAGCGGGTCCGGTCACCGGCCAGCCCAGCCGGTCCAGCCGCCTCACCATCTCAGCGGCGCGCACAAACGTGGCGCTCTATTCATCGCGCCGTGCGCCCTCTCACCTGGCCAGGTGTAGGGATCGCTGCGGCTGCGCCCGAAACACCAATGTGGCAATGCGGCATGAGTGGGAAGGCTTAGTTGGGTGCCCCAGTGTCTTCGAGGTAAAGACTCACGCCCGGCCTTCCTTCTCTTTGGACCGAATCACCTACGTTTGACACATATCAGCCTGTGGCCTAGAATCGCGCTCGATGAAACAGCGCGTGATGAACGCATTTGAAGAGAGTGTCGATGTGAAACGGCGGTTCGCGCAGGAGTACGCCGACCGGATTGTGGCTCTCGCCCAGCTCATCGGACGAGCGTTCCGGGAAGGACACAAAATCTTGCTGTTCGGCAACGGGGGGAGTTCGACGGACGCGTCGCATCTGGCCGCGGAGTTTGTCGGACGGTATCACCGGGACCGCGCTCCGCTGCCCGCGCTCGCACTCGGTACGGATATGGCGGCAGTCACGTGCATCGCCAATGATTACAGCTATGATGAGATTTTCGCCCGCCAAGTGCGCGCGCATGGCCAAAAAGGCGATATCGCGATTGCAATCAGCACCAGCGGCAATTCGACGAACGTGCTGAAAGGTGTGGCGGCAGCCCGGGAGACCGGATTGACGACTGTCGGCTGGACCGGCGGGTCCGGCGGCAAACTGGCCGGCATGGTGGATCATTCGTTTGTGGTTCCCTCTACCGTCACTGCCCGGATTCAGGAAAGTCATATTACGCTCGGCCATGTTCTGTGTGAATTGATTGAGGAAGAGGTCCTTGGGAAAAACTCCTGAACGGCCGCGCGGACCTTTGATTTCCCGCGCGGCGATCCCACCCATCAACGTCTCCGACCTGAAGACCTATCCGCTCAAACGCCGACACAGCAAGGTCCGCCTCTCGAATTTTTCCACCGTCTGGACCAGCGGCAACTCGTTCAAACAGTTTCTTCGCTCGCTTCCCGATATTCTCGCCGTCAAAACTCTCCACGCCGTCGCGCAAGCGATCGTGCGCGCTCATCGCCGTGGCCGTCCCGTGATCGTAGGGATGGGCGCCCACGTGGTGAAAGTCGGCTTGAGTCCGATTATCGTGGACCTGATAGAGCGCGGCATCATCACTGCTGTGGCAATGAACGGCGCCGTCATTATCCACGATTTGGAATTGGCCTTGATGGGCCATACGTCCGAGGAAGTTGATGCTGAGATCGACTCGGGTCGCTTCGGCATGGCGGAGGAGACGGGACGGATGCTGAACGACGCGATTGTCCGCGGTGCAAAAGAAGGTCAAGGCATCGGGGAAGCGATCGGACACTATATCAACCGTCACAAAGGACAGTTCCCTCATCGTGGGACGAGTATTTTGGGGACCGGCGCACGACTGGGGGTGCCGGTGACCGTCCATGTCGCAATCGGCACCGACATCATTCACATGCATCCCTCCGCTGACGGTGCGGCGATCGGGGCCGGTTCCATGCTGGATTTCCGACGACTGGCGGCGGTCGTGGCGGGGATGGAGGGTGGCGTCTATGTCAACCTGGGATCGGCGGTGATTCTTCCTGAAGTGTTCCTCAAGACCGTGTCGCTTGGCCGAAATTTAGGACATGAGTTGAAGGACATCACGACGGTGAACATGGATTTCCTCTCGCATTACAGGCCGATGACTAACGTCGTCCGACGTCCGACGCAAAAGGGCGGCAAGGGGTACTCTCTTACTGGACATCATGAGATTATGGTGCCGCTCCTGGCGGCCGCCATTCTTGAAGAGTTAACAGAGCGCTGAAAAAGGGGGGAACGGGGTAGCTGGGATAACCTTATGCTCGCAGACCGCGCACGATCGGAATGTGCTCGGTCGATGCGCGCAGTCAGGTTACCCCACCCACCCCGCAGGTGAAGTGAGCGCCTGCGGCCTTGTCGGGGAAGGGCGCGTCTTGGCGCGCCGGGGCCGGGTGGGTGTGAATGCCGGCCTTTTTGAGCGCTCTGCTGAATCGGTAAGGCAAGAACCACCAAATTCCGCCGGAGCCCTAGGCTTGCAGACGAATGAGTGACCAAATTGAAACTGAGTGGGAATTAACCAAAGAACAAGCAATGTCTGTTCGGTCTTCAACCAGTTCTCCAGCGTCTCATGTCACCACTGAGCGTCTACAACGGCTTTGGGCGGAGTTGAATGCGCGCTATTTCCAGAGAGCGCTCCCATCGATTGAGATTGCCTGGAGCCGTCGCCTCACCGCGTCGGCCGGCATGTTCGTCAGCCGCGTGGGGCCTCGGGATCGCATCGATCACAGCAGCGGGCGACGAGAGATCCGGCTGTCGCTACCGCTCCTTCCACATCTCTCTGACGGAAACGCCACCATCGAACAGGACATTCTCAACACGCTCGCCCACGAAATGATTCATCAATGGCAATTCGATGTACTGAAACGACGACCCGATCACGGTCGGACGTTTCTGCGCAAGATGACCGAAATGAACCGCAGCGGGCTTGTCGGCATCACGCTCTATCACTCTCTTGGACAAGCTGTGCAGACCTTGATCTCATACGCTTGGCGCTGTCGGCAATGCGGCCACGTGTACCGTCGGCGTCGCCGGTCGATCCATCCGCATCGCCATCGGTGCGGCGCCTGTCATGGACCGCTGGGAGAGGTGCTGAACGCACAAGATAACAGTACGAAGGCAAAAGGTAACCATGAGTCGTGGGTCGATGCGGAAAATATGAGCTCGATCGAGCAACTCGCATTCTCATTCACCATCTGATGAGGACATCTGGTCATGGCTCGATGGTCTCGCCAGATTCTCTTCGGCGATGTGGATGCGATGTTCGCTTCGTCGGCGATCGTGGCCGATCCGTCTCTTGCCGGTAAACTGGTCGCGGTCGGATCGCCCCCACCCCGCGGGATCATCACGGCCGCGAGCTATGCGGTTCGACCTTTCGGTGTGAAATCGGCCATGCCGACGGCGCAGGCCTTGCGTCTTTGTCCTCAGTTAGTTCTGGTCCCGCCGAATCGTTCCCTGTATCGACGCCTCCATGAAGCGATGCGCGCCGTGACTGACCGGCTCTTTCCCGTTACCGAATGGACCAGCATCGACGAATTCTACGCCGACGTCACGGACCTTCAGTCCTGCTATCACGGTCCACATGCGCTGGGACAGGCAGTGAAGACCTCCGTCTTTGAAGCGACGGGCTTGCGCTGCACGGTGGCGATCGCGACCGGAAAAACGGTGGCCAAAGTAGCTGCCGACACCCATAAACCGGACGGCCTCGCTGTGATCGCTCCGGGCGCCGAAGCCGAATTTCTGGCGCCTCAACCCATTCGCGCTCTCCCCGGGATCGGTCCGAAATCATCGGAGGTCCTGGAACGATTAGGATTCCGGGTGATTGGCGACCTGGTCCGGACGACGTGTGAGGCGGCGCTCCAGCGCGCCTTTGGGCAACGCCTCGCGCAATGGCAAACATTGGCATGTGGGATCGATCGCGACCCTGTCGTTGCCGATCGCGCCTCTAAAAGTATCGGGCACGAGACCACGTTCGACCGCGACACGAGCGACCTGACTGTTCTAGAGCACACGATCCGCGGCTTCCTCAGCGAGCTGGCGCATGAGCTTCGACTGCAAGGACTGGCGGCCGGGTCCTTCTCGGTCAAACTGAAGGACGCCGCATTCCGCGTCACGACGCGGCAACGACAATTCCCTAAACCGCTCAGCTACGACTCCGCGATGTGGCCGGAGATCAAGGCTGCGCTGGGAAGTCTCGTGCGCGCGAAAACCGCCTATCGGCTCGTCGGACTTTCATTGTCCACCCTCACTCCAATCGTGGAAGGGTTATTCGATCTGCGCACGAACAGGGCTGTCTCGGCACTCGACACCATCCTCGAGAAATATGGAGCGGGGGTGATACGGTTGGGAGAGATCCATGAAAAGGAATGAGAATCAGCGCAGAGTCTGCTGTTTGCGAAGTTCGTGCAGCCGAACGGCGGTTCTGATGACTTCCAACAGCTTCTTCTCGGACACCGGCTTGATGAGATAGTCGCACACGCCTTGTTTCGCGAGGACTTCGGTGAGCAGGAACTCGCGATGTGCGGTCAGTACGATAAACGGCACGGTTGGGTGACATGTTTTGAGGTACGCAATCACTTCCGCGCCAATGTCGTCATCGACGATCATGATGGTCTTGCGTGATATGCGCTCCTGAAAGATTGTCAAAATGCAGTCTAGCAGGTTGTTGAAAAACAATTTTCACCCTGTCGAAATACTGGGCTGCTTGAAATCAGCGACGGAATCAGAATCCCACAAGAGGTTCAAAGATCATCCAGCGCGGCCGCAGCGAGCGAAGGGAAGGCGTACTCTTTGCGGTACGTTGAGGCCCTGAGCGACGCGAGAACAAAGCTGGAGGCCTTTTTCAACATCTGGCGAGTGAATTCCTGTGAAACAGACAAGGGTATAGCGTTGGATTCCGATCCTCGATGCAGGTAAGATGACTCGATGTACAACAACAAGGTCAAGACTCGGCAAGACCTTATTGCCCTCGTCACCGACCTCCAACGTCAGGACAAGCGGATCGTGTTTACCAACGGGTGCTTTG
>JBQTHT010000103.1:0-6413 GCA_052389595.1 Nitrospiraceae bacterium | reverse complement strand
CGTCGCTGCGTCAGGCTTTCGCCCATTGCGCAATATTCCTCACTGCTGCCTCCCGTAGGAGTCTGGCCCGTGTCGCAGTGCCAGTGTGGCTGATCGTCCTCTCAGACCAGCTACCCGTCGTTGCCTTGGTAGGCCGTTACCCTACCAACAAGCTGATAGGACATGAGCCCATCCTTGAGCGCTCTACCCACGGTAGAGCTTTCCTTCCCAACCCGCAGACTGAGAAGCGTACGCGGTATTAGCCCGCCTTTCGGCTGGTTATTCCCCACTCGAGGGTAGGTTACCCATGTATTCCTCACCCGTTCGCCACTGTACAACTGTATTGCTACAGCTTCTCGTTCGACTTGCATGTGTTAAGCGCGCCGCCAGCGTTCGTTCTGAGCCAGGATCAAACTCTCATTAGGTGTTTACTTGGAATTGGACCCGAGGGCCACCACTTCAATACACCTTACACCTTGCTCATTCTCTTCGCTCTATTCAGTTGTCAAAGAACAACGAGACACATGTCTCACGCGAGCCGCGCACTATACTATGCGCGCATCATCCTGTCAAGGATCAAAATCTACGTCTGAAAGATCGTGTTTACCTTGGAGCCCGCACGCCAATGACAGAGCGTGCAGTCAGCAGGCAGGATCAAACAATTTGTAGAATAGCAACGCTCCGACGGCCCAGTCAAGAGGTCTTTGGGCGTTTCATGTATAATGGATGACTGTATTGGTCGCACAATGATGACATCACTCACACTTCGACGCCGGTCTCTTCTCAAGTTAGCGGGATTCGGTGTCCTCGCCGGAGCAACAGGTGGTTGCGATGGCCTCGGCAGCATGTTCGGCCGCATGTTTGCGGTGCCCCCACGCGACACGCTTTACTTCACGCCCAACGATAAGTTCTATGTCGTGAACTATGCCGATTCCGTCGTGGGTTTCAGCCGCGACGTCAACGTCGAGCAATGGCGCGTGATGGTTACGGGTGAAGTCAAGAAGAAGATGAAGCTCGGCTGGCGTGACATTCTCAACCGCGACGCCTTCGATCAAGTTGCAACGTTGGAGTGCATCGATACATTGCCGGGCGGCGACAGCCTGGGGAATGCGCAATGGCGTGGGATCTCGCTCAGGAAATTGTTGGAGGACGCCGGAGCGGATGAAGACCTCGCGCGCGATGTCGTCTTTCGCGCCGCCGATGGGTACGACGACAGCATTCCCTTCACCCGCGCGATGCAAGACGATGTCATGCTCGCCTATCTGATGAACGGGGAAAAGTTACCGAAGGCACACGGCTTTCCCCTGCGCCTCGTCGTGCCCGGCCTCTATGGCATCAAGAACGTGAAATGGATTACAGAGATCGAGGTCTATAACGGCGACTATAAAGGATACTGGCAACGGAAAGGCTGGACGGATGACGGCACGATCAAGATCTTCTCCCGCATCGACAGCCCCGGCCATTATCAGGCTCTCCGTGGTCCCGAGCAAACCTTTCGCGGCATCGCTTTCGGCGGACCAAACTCTATCAGTAAGGTAGAAGTGAGCTTGGACGCCGGCAAAACTTGGAACGAAGCGGAACTCGAACCGCCCATGTCATCTAAGTCCTGGGTGATCTGGAACTACAAATGGCAACCGCCCAAAGCCGGCAAATACCAAGTCGCTGTCCGCGCGACGGACACGAAAGGGCAGTTGCAGATTGCGGAGTTGGTACGCCCTCAACCGGCCGGCGCTTCTGGCCTACACACCATCATTGCGGATGTGGAGCAGGTCTAGCTACTCCCACCAACCCGCCTTGCTTCTAATTGAGTATTCTGGCTAGAATCTGGCCAGAATGCGTCATGAGATTATCCTTGCGCCCGAAGCAAGCAAGAACTTTCAAAGCCTACGGGCACATAATCCGAGCGGCGGTTCGAGATGCGCTAGAAACGCACCTTCGGTTCGAACCGACCAAAGGTAGCAAGAGTCGGATTAAACGACTCCGCGGGATTAAACGACCACAGTATCGGCTCCGAGTCGATGAAGTGCGAGTATACTACGACGTAGTAGAGCATGCCGTTGAGATTCTGGCGATTGTTCCAAAATCTGAGGCGCAGGCGTGGCTCGCAGAGAAAGGGGAACGAGCATGAAAAAGATTGCGCTATCTGAGGTCAAGGATGACCTCTCGAAATATCTTCGGCTCGCGACGAAAGAAGATGTGGTGATTACCCGCCACGGCAAGCCGGCCGGGGTTCTGATCGGCTTTGAATCCGAGGACGATTGGTTTGACTTTCGGTTCGAGAACGATCCGAGATTCCACGAAAGAATTACAAAGGCTCGGGAAAGTTTGCGGACTGGTCGTGGAGTGCGCCTCGAAGACTTGAAGAACTGAGTGCGCGGTGCAATCGTTCGCATCCCGCAACTTGATGCGTCACGTAAACTTTGGGTTACCGTCCAGCCAAGCGATTGCTCGGACACTCGGGGTTCGGACCCTCACACCGACACAGTTGTCTGAACTGAAGCTGTATGGCATGGATCGAAGCACTCCGATACGGTTTTATATCCTGAAGGAAGCGGATGTTCTGGAGGGTGGTTTGCGGCTAGGACCAGTCGGCAGCCGCATCGTCGGCGAAGTGTTTATCGGTCTTCTGAAGGCCGATTCGACATCTTATTTGACTGCTGAGCGGAATTGGAAACCGGTGTTGCCGTCCACCACATCAGGGAAATATCATATTATCGACCTGCTGAAATTTGCCGGAGTGGTTCCTCCGCTGAACTAGGCATGAAGAACTCCAGAGCGACCACGGACGTACGCGACCGTCACAACCAGCCATCTCGATAAATCTGCTTGATCTCATCACTTGTGAGTTCCCGCCAGTGGCCGGGCTGGAGGTCGCCGAGAACAATTGACCCGATGGCAATTCGGATGAGTCGTAGTGTCGGATGCCCTACGGCGGCCGTCATCCGCCGAACTTGTCGGTTCAGCCCCTCGCGCAGCGTGATCTCCAGCCAGGCGGTCGGTACATTCTTCCTGAACCGGATCGGCACCGGACGGTCAGGCATCTGTGGATCTTCCGACAACAGGTACACTTCAGCAAGCCTCGTACGTTTGTCATTGAGCACGATGCCCTGCCTCAGCTTCTCCAACGCTGCGTCATCCGGAATGCGCTCCACCTGCGTCAGATAAATTTTCGGGAGCTTATGCTGGGGGTCCGTGATGTGATGCGCCAACGGTCCATCCGAGGTCAGCAGCATGAGCCCCTCGCTATCACGATCCAACCTGCCGGCTGCATAGACATTGGGAATAGTCACGAAATCGGTCAATGTGGGCCGTCCCGCCCGATCCGTAAAACACGGCAGCACACCATAGGGTTTATTAAACGCAATCGTGCTAATGTTTCGCTTCACCTGACTCATCTACAACAACAAGTTGGGATATGATGGGAGGGTAATCCTCTATTCCGATGCGAACATGCGGCCGGTGTATTGAGACATGCCCTCGCACATTGCTGATAGACCCCCACTCGGGCTGCTGTATCACTCGAGCTTTATTTCAACACAGGAAGAGTCCGACCTCATCGAACAGGTCCGGCATTTGCCGTTCTATAACATCAAGATGCATGGGGTGATAGCGAAGCGGCAGGTGATCCATTTTGGATGGGTGTATGGTTATGAGTCGCGGAAGATTACCCTTGGACCTCCCTTGCCTGCCTTCTTAACTCCACTGCGAGCCCGTGCTGCAGAGCTGATTGACCGCGCGCCAGGTGAGCTTGCCGAAGTGCTGATCACACAATACCCTCCCGGTGCTGGGATTGGCTGGCGCCGCGACGCGCCGATGTTCGGCACTGTCGTCGGCATCTCTTTGCTGAATGCATGTAGATTTTCTTTTCAGCGTGGTGAGGCCACTGAACGTGAAACGTTTTCCCTGATGCTGGAACCACGTTCTGCCTACGTGCCGAGTGGAACCGCCCGTGATGCTTGGCAGCAGAGCATTCACCGGACAGCAGAGCTGCGGTATTCCGTAACTTTTCGGACAGTGCGTGAGGTAGAAAGACATACCGGGAGCGGAAATACTGTCTAAAATCCAGTCCCGATGCTCACGCCGCCTCCGACACCGCCGCCGCCTCCAATACCTAAGCCGATGCCAAAGGGTGAGCGCGATCCCCGCCGCTGATCGTCAGACTCTTCCCAGACGTGCAAGTGCTTGACGTCAAGTGTGGGATAGCGGTATTGCGCTTCATCCATCGGTCCGGTCGCCGAACCAGTGACCTCTCCCACCATGGTCACACGTGTACCCTCGACGAAGGTGGCGGGATCTGGCGACTGTCGGTGAAGCGCCAGGAAGCGGCCCTGTGACTGACTGCGATGGGTTTCTGGTCTCTCGGAGTCCGCCAGCGGAAGCTGCAAAATCTCGAGTTGAGTGCCGTCCTTTAATTGCCTGGCCTTGAGCACCTCGCCGCCAAGGACAACCACCCTCCCCTTATAGGAATCCGGCGCTTCCACTACTTGTTGGAAGGTCAAAGTCTTATCAATTTGCGCTTCGAGTGACTCGGGGATCTGGACTTCGGATGAAGCACAGCTGGTGGCCAACAGCATCACGAAAGGCACCAAACATCGACGAGTGAGCATAGTCCCACTGTAACTCAGAAACCAACCGTCTACTATACGAAGCAACACCTATCACGACCGGCCTCACTCCAGAAGAGACTCGACGTGTTGAGCCAGTTGACCATCAAGAGCAGGACTCTTATTCTACAGCTATTCGTTCTCTCGCATGACCGACGGAGGTGCTGTATGCGCTGGGAGGGACAGAAGGAAAGTGACAACATCGAGGATCGACGGGGCCTCGGCCCGGTGGGACGCGGCGTGGCGACGGGTGGCGGCACCATCTTGCTCGTCGTAGTCGCGAGCCTGTTGTTGGGCCAGAACCCATTGCAGATCTTGAATATGATCGGCGGGCTGCAAGAGATGACTTCTCAACCGGGTAGCGAGTCACCTGGACCAACCGGCGCGCCGACCGACCAGTTGGGCAAATTTGCGTCCGTGGTGCTCGCCGATACAGAAGATACGTGGAGAGCGCTCTTCCCCCAGTTAGGCCACAGTTATGAGGACCCACAATTGGTGCTCTTTACGGGCGCGGTGCAGTCAGCCTGCGGGATGAGTTCCGCTGCCGTAGGTCCCTTCTATTGTCCACCCGATCTAAAAGTCTATCTCGACGTGTCGTTTTTTAAGGAGCTCGATCAGCGTCTTGGTGCAGCGGGAGACTTCGCCGCCGCTTATGTCATTGCGCATGAGGTCGGCCATCACGTGCAGAATTTGCTCGGCATCGCGGAGCGGGTGTCGCGCCTGCAGCATCAGACCCCCACGGCTGATGCCAATGCCCTCTCGGTGCGGATGGAGCTACAGGCTGATTGCTTGGCGGGCGTGTGGGGATATCATGCAAAACGAAAACGCCAACTGATCGAGCCCGGTGATTTTGAGGAAGGACTGCGCGCCGCTTCAGCGATCGGTGACGATCAGCTTCAGAAGATGTCTCAAGGATATGTCCAGCCGGAGAGTTGGACTCATGGGTCATCCGATCAACGCGTCAGTTGGCTCCGTCGCGGGTTGGAGAGCGGCGACCCTGTGGCTTGTGATACTTTCGGGAAAGGTAGTCTCTAGCCCTGGACGACCCGCGCCGCCGTAAAATCCGTGCTGCGTGCGCTCTTTACAACGCCGGCTTCTGGACACCCAACGTTGTGTTGCACGAAGCGGGCATATTCTCCCCACCGTGAAAAAATGATTTGTGCGCCCATTGGCGGAGGACTCCGCCCTTGTCAAACGTCAACGCGTACTCGTCGCACCAGGACCCGGCCGCCGACCAACTACTCTGACTTCCGGGCTCAAGTTGACGGACCTCATAGACCCAGACAGATTGCCCCCCCTGGCTGAAAGAGGTAGTCGCCGGCTGCCCCAACCGCTGTCGCACCTGATCTTGTGTGGCCTGGTCCGCAGCCGTCCTGAGATAGCGAGACTCTTCCGGCACAAACACCGAGCACCCTATCAGAAGAGAGGGCATCAGGATGAGTAGCGCCCCACCTTGGACACGCATAGTGCACCTCTCATTTCCGTGATGATCATATCTTACAAGAGTTATCCCTCCAATATATAGAGGCCGGTTTGGTCTTGGTTCACACTATCCTGATAGGCTGGTCTCCGGTAGACTCGCAAACACGTGCGGAATCATGATAGTGGTTCCCCAACAGCTAAACGATTTCATGATGTGGCTACCGAAACGTTTGCGGCATCCTGCGAGGACTGGTGTGACATTCCTCCTCACCCTCACTCTTATCATCATCATGTGTTCCCCTTTTCCCGTGATGGCTGACTCGCCATCCAGCCAACTGGCGACCGCGATCGACCGTGCCAAACGCGCAACAGTCGGCATCTTGGATGACGCGCATGACCCTCGCGTGC